>NZ_RZRX01000152.1:0-15482 GCF_003997405.1 Mesorhizobium sp. M2A.F.Ca.ET.042.01.1.1 | reverse complement strand
GCTATTACTGGATCACCGGCCGCGTCGACGACGTCATCAACGTCTCCGGCCACCGCATGGGCACGGCCGAGGTCGAGTCGGCGCTGGTCAGCCACGACAAGGTTTCCGAGGCCGCGGTCGTCGGCTATCCGCACGACATCAAGGGGCAGGGAATCTACTGCTATGTCACCCTGATGGCCGGCGAGACGGGCAGCGAGGACCTGCGCAAGGAACTCGTCGCCCATGTCCGCAAGGAGATCGGCGCCATCGCCACGCCGGACAAGATCCAGTTCGCGCCCGGCCTGCCCAAGACCCGTTCCGGCAAGATCATGCGCCGCATCCTGCGCAAGATCGCCGAGGACGATTTCGGTTCGCTGGGCGACACCTCGACCCTCGCCGACCCGGCCGTGGTCGACGACCTCGTCGTCAACCGCCAGAACAAGAAAGGCTGATGGCCGGCGAGACGATCCTCGGCTCCGTCAGCCAGCTCTGGCGCTACCCGGCGAGCTCGCTCGCCGGCGAGCGGCTCGATGCCATCTCCGTCGGGCTGAAGACCGTCGACGGCGACCGGCTGTTCGGACTGGTCGACGCTTCCGACGGCGAGATCGCCAGGCCTGACCGCGAGGCCAAATGGCACAAGGTGCCGCTTATCCGCGCCCGGCTGACCGGAGACCGGCGACTGGAAGTGGCGGTGCCTGGCGGCGGCTGGCTGCCGGCGCCCGACCCGGAAAGCGACCGCGCGATTTCAGCCTTCCTCGGCTTCGCGGCCTCCATCCGTCCGTTCGGCGCTGAGAACGCGGCGCCCGGCTATGATGGACCGCTGACCGAAGCCCGCTATGCCAAGGCGCCGATCCATCTGCTCACCACTGCCTCGCTGGCCCGCCTGAAGGCGCTGCATCCGGAGGGCACGCCCGATCCGCGCCGCTTCCGGCCCAACATCGTCGTCGACATGGCGCCGGTCGAAGGCGCCTTCCCGGAGACGGAATGGATCGGCAAGAAGCTCGCCGTCGGCGATCTCGAGCTCACCGTCTCCGAACCCTGCCGCCGCTGCGGCTTCACCATCATCGCCCAAGGCGGTTTCAGCGACGAACCCGGTTTCGACACCGACCCCGGCATCCTGCGCAACCTGGTGCGCCACAACGCCCACAATCTCGGCGTGTACTGCACCGTCGACCGGCCGGCGCGGATCGGGATCGGCGCGCCGATGCGCTTCCTCTGACCTGCCCTCTTGTCTTTTGCTGCAACGCACCCCATCATTGGGGTGTGTTCAACAAACCGAAAGGAGGTGATCCGATGTCGAGTGATTTCGTTTTCCATAACGTGAGCTCTGCGGATTGCACTTCCGGGAAGCAGTCTTCCCGTTAAGGCGCGAGACGCGCGGCAGGTAGCCCGAAGGGGTTGCCGCCAGGAGCCGCGTCATGGACGGAAACACGGAAGGCCGCCGGCTTCGTCAAGAAGCGGCGGCCTTTTCCATTTTGCACTGGCGTCAGCGGCTGATGGTCAGCTTCTCGATGTTGTGGCTGATTTCGCCAAAGGCATGGGACAGTTCGGCGCCGTTGGCGGCCTCGTAATAATGCTTGAGCGACGAGGTGTCGTCCGTCGCGCAGTCCTTCAACACGGACTTGGCCTGATCGCGTTCGGTCGCGGTCATCGCCGGATCGTTGAGATCGAAGCCGATGGTGAATATCTCGATGCCGTCGCGCTTCATGTTATCGCAGATGTTTTCGGCATTGGCGCGCGACCTCTGACCTTGATCCTGTGACCTGGACGCGCCCCGTCCGCCGGCAAAGGCTGTGTTGAACTGGCCGTCCGTCATCAGAATGGCGATCTTGGCCACCCTGTTCTGATCGAAGTTGGCGGGGCCGGCGCCTAGGCGAGCGCTCGATATAGCCGTACGCCAGGATGGCGAGAGCATGTAATAGCCCCATTGCGCGGCAATGCCGCCTGCGGTCACGCCCCCGGCCTGAAAATGATCGATCGCCGTCACCAGCTTGTCCTCATCGGCAGTAAGCGGAACCAGGGTAGCCGTGGGGCATACCTTCACACGGTAGTCGCGGTTGACCTTGGCCAGATAGATCTTGCCCTGATTGTCGCGCCGTTGCGTGTAGGGCCCGTCCGACGAGTAATCGGCGTGGCCGTCCTTGTCCTTGCGCTCGGTTGCGCAATTGTCGGACACCGTGGCGGAAACCGACACCGCGGCATCGATCGGCGGCGGCACTTTCGGCCCCATCTCTGTCTCGACGAAGACCGTGTCGGCCAGGCTGCCGGTGTTGACGGCTTCGGCATAGGGGATGATCGACACCCGAATCCGGGGATCGTTGGGATCCCGATTTTGGTCCAGGAGATCCTTGACCGTCTGTGATGCGGCGGTCTTCAGGTCGCCGATCTTGTTGGTCTTGGCGCGCCAGTCGGGAGCCATCGAACCGGTGACATCGAGCATCATCGCCACCTCCACCGTCTTGTCCGAGTAGAGCGCGGTGGTCGAAGCGGTCACGCGCCGCATGCTCTCGGTGCTGAACAGCGGAAAGAAAAGGCCGACATCGACATGCGCGTCCGCCTGCACGGTGTTGGCTGTCCTGTTGACCGTAAGCTTGTCCAGCACCACCTGGTTGGCCTGCAGGATGCCGGCGGTGCCGTTGGCGTCGAGGAATGCCTGCACCGTTTTGCTGGCGTCGGCTTCCGTGATGACGCCGAGGGTGAGATCGCGGGCCGTCGAGGTCACGGCCGCGTCGACGACGCCCTGCAAGCTCGACCTCGCATTGTAGAGTTGCGAGATGTTGACTGCGAATCCCACTCCCAGCGCGAGGACAGACACGGCAGCTCCAAACAGAACCGCGAAATTGCCTTCGCGATTCCGGGCAAAGTCGCCCACCTCACGAACGACACCTCTGAATTGCCGCATCCCTTCCGCCTCCACTGTCTGCGGCGCTGCGCCGCTCGGCAAAGGCAGTGCAGGATTTCGGCCAGACCCGGAGGGCCTGCCGCCGAAAGACGCTTAACAGGCGGTTAACGCATTGTTTCTACTGGCTTTCGGCAGATTTATAGGTGAACGGGGAGTAAACAAAAATACGCTGGCGAAGCAACCTTCATGAAGTGCTTACCATGGTCTCGACAGCTGCCGCGGCCGTTCTCGCTTCGGCACAATCGAACTGTGCCGAAGCGGGTCAGCGGCAACCATGAGCCGTGATGAACGGGTGCCGCGCTGGGTCGGTTGAGATCCAGGTCAGGCCGAGCCGAGAATGGTGGTTTCCGAAATCGGAGCGGAGAGTACTTAAAGTACGTGAGCACCGGAAGCGCAGGAAACCTCCATTCGCAGGCCGGCCTCACCTGAATCTCGACCGACCTCAAGCCAGCATCTGCGCGCTGACCGTCCGGTCGACGCCATGATGCGGAGGATTGAAGCGGTTGCCTTCCTGCTCATAGGTCCAAACCTTGAACAGGGCGAGCCGGTGCGGACCGAAACTGTGCAGCAGCGGCACGTCGGTGGCGTCGCGGCCGCGCGCGATGACGACCCGGCCGATGCGCGGCCGGTTGTGGCGCGGATCGAACGTGTACCATTTGCCGTCGAGGAAGACTTCCATCCAGGCCGAGAAGTCCATCGGCGCCGGATCGGCCGGCACGCCGATATCGCCGAGATAGCCGTTCACGTAGCGCGCCGGAATGTTCATGCATCGGCAAAGCGTGATCGCCAGATGCGCGAAATCGCGGCAGACCCCGACACGCTCCTCATGCGCCTGGGCCGCCGTGCGGGTGGCACGCGCATAGCCGTAGCCGAAGGAAAGCCGGCTGTTGACATAGTTGATGATCGCCTGGACCCGCGCCCAGCCAGGCGGCAGATGGCCGAAACGCTGCCAGGCGGTGCTGCTGAGATGATCGGTCTCGCAATAGCGGCTGCCGAGCAGATAGACCAGCACGTCGTCGGGCAGTTCCGCGACTGGCGTTTCTCGCGCCAGCGTGTTGACCTCGTCCGTCTCGCCGCTGTCCTCGATGACCGCGTCATAGAGGATGCGGAAGCTTCCGGCGGGCGCCGTGAAGCGACGGCAGATATTGCCGTGGCGGTCGTGGTAGGTCCGGGTCGGCACCGAAGGCGAGGTCAGGACCCGCGTCTGGCGCTTGATGTCGGCATGCCGGTCGGGATGGATGTCGAGAAGCGAGATGATCGGCGTCGCCGCCGCGCATTCGATGGCGATTTCATAGCCGAGCCGGATCAGCATCGCATGCCCCCTTGGTGGTTTTGCCCCTTGGCGATTTTGGAAGACAGCCTCTTCAACGCAACGGACCGGAGGTTGTTCCCGCGCGGATTCGAAATGCGCGCATCTTGCCTTCTCAGCCAGTGCTGGCCAGTCTAAACTGGATACCACGTTTCGCCCTCCCCGAAAACGATTCTCCAGGCAATCCGATGTTCGCAGGCTCAAAGTTCGCCGCCTTCCTGTTCGACATGGACGGCACGGTGCTCAATTCGATCGCCGCGGCCGAACGGGTGTGGACGAAGTGGGCGGAGCGTCACGGGCTGGACGTCGCCACCTTCCTGCCGACCATCCATGGCAAGCGGGCGATCGAGACGATCGGCGGATTGATGCTTCCGGGCGTCGATGTGGTTGCGGAAGCCGATGCGCTGCTCAAGGCCGAGGCGGACGACCTCGAAGGCATCATCCCTATCCCCGGCGCCGTCTCGTTCCTGGAATCGCTGCCGCCGGAGCGCTGGGCCATCGTCACCTCGGCGCCGCGCGAGCTGGCGCTGCTGCGCATCAAGGCGGCCGGCATCCCGGTTCCCGCCATGATGGTCACGGCCGAGGACGTGACCCATGGCAAGCCGGCGCCGGATTGTTTTCTCCTGGCGGCACAGCATCTTGGAGTCGAGGCGCGCGACTGCCTGGTCTTCGAGGATGCGCCGGCAGGCATCGCTGCGGGCGAGGCTTCCGGCGCCTCGGTGATGGTGATCAGCGCCACGCACGTCCACCCTATGGTCACGTCGCACCCGACGATCCGTTCCTACGATGAAATCAGCATTGCGACTGACGACAGTGGTTTCATCGTTTTGTCGCCTACCCAGGCGGCGGCCTAAGTTCCATACAGGGACTTTGACGGGATTGCAGGCTTGTCGGCAGGTGAGATTTTCACCGTTCGTTTCGCCAAATCAACCAAACCTTCGAGATCGGCCGAAGCTTACGAATTTCGTCATCCACGGGCGGAGCGACGCGCAGCGGAGCGCAGACCCGAGGATCCATTCCGTGACCTTGGCCGAGGAATGCAGCGGAGCAGAATTCTGGACCGCCGAAACGCCTCGACGTCACGGAATGGATCCTATGGTCTGCGCGCGTCGCTTCGCTCCTTGCTTCGCCATAGGATGAAGTGACGGACCTTCCACCAATCATCAACGCATGCAATCCGCGTGACAATTATTCGGCAGACTCCGCTCGGGAATCGGTTCCTGTCAGAAGTCGGTGGCGAGGCCCTTCACTTCCCAATCGCCATAGCGGCCGGGTTCCTTGCCGCCGCGGCCGCCGATTTCCTTCGGCAATTTTGCCTCGGCCTCGCGATATTCCCTGCGCCTGGCCTCGGCCTCCGCCAGCGCGCGGCTCGCGGCCGGCGTCAGCATCTTTCGCGGCCGCTCGCCATCGCCCGCGGTTTCGGTCTTGTTGGTCAGTTCGGTCATGCGATATTCCCTGCCGATTGAAACGGGGCCCGGCCTTTCCCATCATATAGCCATGACCACAAAAGGATCGACCCCAATTCTCCATCGCCTTGGACGGACGACACGATGAACACGCTTCGCACCGCAATGCTGCTAGCCGCGATGACGGCGCTGTTCATGGGCGTCGGCTATCTGATCGGCGGCTCGGGCGGCATGGTCATCGCGCTTTTGATCGCCGCCGGCACCAATTTGTTCAGCTACTGGAACGCCGACAAGATGGTGCTGTCGATGAACCGCGCCATCGAGGTCGACGAGAAGAATGCGCCCGAATATTACGCGATCGTCCAGGCGCTGGCCAAGCAGGCCGGCCTGCCGATGCCGAAGACCTATCTGATCGACAACCCGCAGCCCAACGCCTTCGCCACCGGCCGCAATCCCGAGAATGCCGCGGTGGCCGCATCCACCGGCCTGCTCCAGCGACTCTCCCACGAGGAGGTTGCGGCGGTGATGGCGCATGAGCTTGCCCATGTGCAGCATCGCGACACGCTGACCATGACGATCGTGGCGACGCTTGCCGGCGCGATTTCGATGCTCGGCAATTTCGCCTTCTTCCTTGGAGGCAGCCGCGACAACAACAATTCCTTCGGCTTCGTCGGCGTGCTTGTGGCGATGATCGTTGCGCCCTTCGCCGCCATGATCGTGCAGATGGCGGTGAGCCGCACCCGCGAATACGAGGCCGACCGGCGCGGCGCCGAGATCTGCGGCAATCCGCTGTGGCTGGCCTCGGCGCTCGCCAAGATCGCGCGCGGCGCGGAGCAGATCCCCAATGAGGATGCCGAGCGCAACCCGGCGATGGCGCATCTTTTCATCATCAACCCCCTGCATGGCGAACGCATGGACAATCTGTTCTCGACCCATCCGAGCACCGAGAACCGCATCGCCGCGCTGCAGGAGATGGCAAGCGAGATGGGTCGTGCGTCGCCAGCCAATCGGCGCGAGGCTTCCGCGCCGCCCATCCAGCCCGAGGAGGCGTCGGCCGGTCCATGGGGTAAGCGGACGGAACCCGCCCCGCCTGCCGAACCACCGCAGCCGAAACCCAATCCCTGGGGCCGTAACCCGACCGGACCGCGCCGGTCGAAAGGTCCCTGGTCGTGACGCCGCCGAGGCGCGGACAGCCAGGCAATGCGCAGCACAAGGCCGGTGACGAGATAGCCGGTCTTGCCGCGCGTAAGGCGGCGGCGCGTCTGCTTGCCGCCGTCATCGATGCCCGCACGCCGTTGGACGGGCTGACCGACAACGAGCACGGCCACCCGCAATACAAGGTGCTGGACGGCCGCGACCGCGCGCTGGTGCGGGCCATCCTGGTGACCGCGCTGCGCCACCGCATGACCATTGCCGGGCTTCTGTCCAAAAGGCTGGAAAAGCCCCTGCCCGCCAATGCCACTGCGCTCTCGCATATCCTCAATGTCGCCGCCGCGCAGATCCTGTTCCTCGACGTTCCCGACAGCGCCGCCGTCTACCTTGCCGTCACCCACGCTAAATCCGATCCGCGTACCACCCGCTTCTCCGGCCTCGTCAACGGCGTGCTGCGTTCGCTGGCCCGCGCCAAGGACGCCGAGCTTGGCCCGGCGCTTGCCGCGACCAGCGAGGCGCCGCAATGGTTTGCCGAGCGGCTGACCGCCGCCTACGGAGCCGACAAGGCGCGTGCCATTCTTGCCGCGCATCGCCACGAGGCGCCGGTCGATTTCACCGTCAAGGCCGATCCAGCGCTTTGGGCCGAGCGCCTTGGCGGCATCGTTCTGCCGACCGGCACGGTGCGTGTCGAAAAGCTGTCGGCCAATGTCATCGACCTGCCCGGCTTCGCCGACGGGGCCTGGTGGGTGCAGGACACGGCCGCAAGCCTGCCGGCGCGCCTGTTCGGCGACATAAGTGGCCAGCGCGTCGCCGACCTCTGCGCCGCGCCCGGCGGCAAGACGGCGCAGCTCATCTTGGCCGGCGCCAACGTCACCGCGGTCGACACCTCGAAGAACCGGCTGGCGCGGCTGAAGCAGAATCTCGACCGCCTCGGCCTGACGGCCGATCTGGTCCAGACCGACCTCATTGATTACCGGCCGGCGGAACTGTTCGACGCCGTGCTGCTCGACGCGCCCTGCTCCTCGACCGGAACCGTGCGTCGCCATCCCGATGTGCCCTGGACCAAGACCATGGTGGATGTCGAAAAGCTCGCCGCTCTCCAGCGTCGCCTCCTTGCCCATGCCGTCGGTCTCGTCAGGCCCGGCGGCCGCATCGTCTTTTCCAACTGCTCGCTCGACCCGATCGAAGGCGAGGAGCTTTACCGCGCCTTCCTTGCCGAAACCCCCGGGGTGATCGACGACCCGATCCACCCGGGCGAGTTCGCCGAGGTCGATCCGTTCCTTACATCTGCGGGCACGCTGCGCACGACGCCCGCCGACCTAATGCTTGAATCGCCGGGGATTTCCGGTCTGGACGGCTTCTTCGCGGTCCGGATGAGACGGGCTGGTTGAGTCGTTATCCCGCAAAAACGTGCTGACTTTTTTAGGGATCGGTACCGGCAAAGCGGCGTGAAGTGGTTCACTTCGGCGAAATCCGCCTTCGCATAAGTTCTTGAATCGCATAAGCTTGCGCTTGGGTAATGGGGACATCTGGAGGGCTATTGGCACTTGTTGCCGGCAACACGACGCGTCTTTGGACGCTCGTCGCGAAGGAGTTCTGGCGCAAGACGCGCCGGCGTTTGCGCGCCGGTCCGGTCTATCGCTGGCGCTATTCCGGCCGCACGCCCGAACGCGTCCTGATCGCCCCGCCGGATTTGCGGCTCGCCGATCCGCAGATCGCGCTGGAGATTTATTACGGCCGCTACCCGCTGTCCGGCCATCTGGTCGAGACCGGCGGCACCTCGCCCTTTCAGCTGGACGTGCCCAATCGCGGCTGGCAGAAGTCGCTGCATGGCTTCCGCTGGCTGCGCCATATGCGCGCCGCCGGCACCGAGCTCGCCGCCGCCAACGCCAGGGCGCTCGTCACCGACTGGATCGCCATGCACGGGAACCAGATTTCGGGCATCGCCTGGGAGCCTGGAACGACGGCCAAGCGCGTGATCGCCTGGCTGCAGCATTCCTCGGTGGTGCTGCAAGGCGCCGAATTCCCGTTCTATCGCGCCTTCCTCAAATCGCTTGCCGTGCAGATTCGCTACCTGCGCTCGGTGGCGCGTGAGATGCCGGACGGCGAGGCCAGGCTGCGCGCCCGCATCGCGCTCGCCTTCGCCGCGCTGTCGCTGCCGGCGCCGGCTTCGGCGCTGCGTTCCGCGACGCGCAACCTGGCCGAGGAGCTGGAGCATCAGATCCTGCCCGATGGCGGCCACATCTCGCGCAAGCCGATGGCGGTGCTGGAGCTGCTCGCCGATCTCCTGCCGCTGCGCCAGACCTATGCCAACCAGGCCGAGGCGCCGCCGGCGGCCCTGATCGGCGCCATTGACCGGATGTTGCCGGCGCTGCGCTTTTTCCGCCATCAGGACGGCAGCCTGGCTCGCTTCAACGGCATGGGCGCCACCATCCATGACCGCATCGCCACCATCCTGCGCCATGACGACACGGTGGGCGCGCCGCTGCTGCACGCGCCGCATTCCGGCTATGAGCGCCTTTCGATGGGCGGCGTGACGGTGATCGCCGACACCGGCCTGCCGCCGCCGATCGACGTCTCCAACGCCGCGCATGCCGGCTGTCTCGCCTTCGAGCTCTCCTCCGGGCGCCAGCACTTCATCGTCAATGCCGGCATCGACACCTACGGCGCCCCGGAATTCCGGCCTCTGGCGCGCGCCACCGCCGCGCATTCGACCGCCACGATCAACGACACCTCGTCGGCGCGCTTCAGCCACTCGCTGCGCGTCAGCGACCTTTTGGGCTCGCCGCTGATCGGCGGCCCGCAGCATGTGCCCTGCAAGCGCCTCGACCAGAAGGGCATGCAGGGCTTCGTCGCGCGCCATGACGGCTATGTCCTGCAATTCGGCTTCCTGCACGAGCGCGAGTTGAAGCTCGGCACGAACGGCAACGTGCTTGCCGGCCGCGACCGTTTCCTGCGCCCGGGCAATGCCGCGATCCGCAACAACGGCCGCGACTTCGTCACGGTGCGCTTCCACGTCCACCCCGATATCAGCCTGCTGCAGGACGATCACGACCGGCTGACCCTTGCCGCCGCGCAGGGCGACAGCTGGGTCTTCACCTGCGCGGAAGTGGTGCCGGAGGTCGAGGAATCGATCTATTTCGCCGGCCTGAGCGGCCCGCGCCGCAGCCGGCAGATCGTGCTCGCCTTCAAGGCCTCGGAGATTGCCGAGGTCCACTGGCAGCTGACTCGCACCCATATCGCCGGCTATCCCGAAAACAACTGAGCCTGCCCCCCAAACGCGGCTGCGCGCCTGATCCCGGATTCACTTGATTTCCGGGGCTCATATGCTAGGGCCGGCCAACGTCCCTTCCAACAGCTCTGAAAGGCCGCCCGCCATGGCTGTGCCCACAAAAAACATTCCGGCGCCGGATCTCGTTCCGGTGCGCCGGGCCCTGCTTTCCGTCTTCGACAAGACCGGCCTGGTCGACTTTGCCAAGGCGCTCGCCGCCGCCGGCGTCGAACTGGTTTCGACGGGCGGCACGGCAAAGACCATCGCCGAGGCCGGCCTTGCGGTGCGCGATGTTTCCGAGCTCACCGGCTTTCCCGAGATCATGGACGGCCGGGTGAAGACCTTGCATCCTTCGGTGCATGGCGCGCTGCTCGGCATCCGCGACGATGCCGAGCATGCCAAGGCCATGCGCGATCATCACATCGAGCCGATCGACCTCGTCGTCTCGAACCTCTACCCGTTCGAGGAGGTGCGCCGCTCCGGCGCCGGCTATGCCTCGATCGTCGAGAACATCGACATCGGCGGGCCGGCGATGATCCGCGCCTCGGCCAAGAACCACGCCTATGTCGCCATCGTCACCGACCCGGCCGATTATGCTTCGGTGGTCAACGCATTGGAGATGAACCTCGGCTCGCTGTCGCTCGACTTCCGCAAGAAGCTGGCGGCCAAGGCCTTTGCCCGCACCGCCACTTATGACGCGGCGATTTCCGGATGGTTCGCCGAGGAGCTCCAGATCGAGCACCCGACATGGCGCGCTTTCGGCGGCCGGCTCGACCAGGTGATGCGCTATGGCGAGAACCCGCATCAGAATGCGGGCTTCTACCTGTCGGGCGACAAGCGGCCGGGCGTGGCGACGGCAAAGCAGTTGCAGGGCAAGCAGCTCTCCTACAACAACATCAACGACACCGACGCCGCCTTCGAGCTGGTCGGCGAGTTCGATCCGGCCCGCTCGGCGGCGATCGCAATCATCAAGCATGCCAACCCCTGTGGCGTCGCCGAAGGCTCGTCGCTGAAGGCAGCCTACGCCAAGGCGCTGGCCTGCGACCCGGTCTCGGCCTTCGGCGGCATCGTCGCCATGAACCGCATCCTCGATGCGGAAGCCGCGGAAGAGATCGTGAAGACCTTCACCGAGGTGATCATCGCGCCCGACGTCGCCGATGAAGCCGCCGCGATCGTCGCGGCGAAGAAAAATTTGCGCCTTCTGGTCACCGGCGGCCTGCCCGACCCGCGCGTCGCCGGCACGACGGTGAAGTCGGTCGCCGGCGGATTGCTTGTTCAAAGCCGCGACAACGCCGTGGTCGACGACCTCGAGCTGAAAGTGGTGACCAAGCGCGCGCCGACGCCGGCGGAACTGGCCGATCTCAAATTCGCCTTCCGCGTTGCCAAGCACGTGAAGTCCAACGCCATCGTCTATGCCAGGGACGGGGCGACGGTCGGCATCGGCGCCGGCCAGATGAGCCGCGTCGATTCCTCGCGCATCGCCGCCCGCAAGGCGCTCGACGCGGCGGCAGCCGCCGGCCTCGCCGAACCGCTGACCAAGGGTTCGGTCGTCGCCTCCGACGCCTTCTTCCCCTTCGCCGACGGGCTCTTGTCGGCGATCGAGGCCGGCGCCACTGCGGTGATCCAGCCCGGCGGCTCGATGCGCGACGACGACGTCATCGCCGCCGCCGACGAGCACGGCATAGCCATGGTGTTCACGGGCGTAAGGCATTTCAGGCATTGAGCCATCTTCCCCTTCTCCCCTTGTGGGAGAAGGGGAGAAGGCGCACTATCCCTTCGGCTTGTCCGCCGGATAGGGCGTTCCGACCAGTATCGCCATGCCGATGCCTAGGAACAGGATGATCGCCGCCATGCCGAGCCGCGGCGAATCGCTCATCGTGGTGATGCTTGCAATCATGAAGGGCGCCAGGAAGCTGGTCGCCCGCCCTGCCAATGCGTAGATGCCGAAATAGCGCCCTGACTCCGCGGCGGTGACGCTGCGCGCCATATAGGATCGCGACGACGCCTGCACCGGCCCGAAGGCGAGCCCGATCAGCAGCCCGTACAGGATATAAGCCTTTTCGGCCGCGGTGCCGAACAGTCCGCCGGAATCGGTTGTCGGAAGTGGGATCAGGCCGAGCAGCGTGAAGCCCGGGCCGGTCGAGACGACGCCGATCGTGGCGACCGACAGCATCACCAGTGCAATCATCACGACATGCTTCGAGCCGAACGCGGTATCGAGCCGCGCCGCGATCCAGCAGCCGAAGATGGCAACGATGTTGAGGATGATGCCGAACAGGCCGATCTCGGTGATCGACCAGTGGAACATGCCGGCCGCGAAGGTGCCGCCGAGCGCCAGCAGCGCATTGACGCCGTCCTGATAGATCATGCGCGCCAGCAGGAAGCGCAGGATGCCGCTGCGCTGACGCACCTCGGCGAGCGTCGACTTCAATTCGGACAACCCCTCGCGCACCGCCGGCCCGATCGGGATGCCCTTGGTGGCGTCGGGCGTGAAGAAGAACATCGGCAGGATGAATAGGAAATACCAGCCGGCCGACATCGGCCCGGTGAAGCGCGCATCCTCGCCGAGCTTCGGGTCGAGCCCGAACAAGGGATCGAGGCCGATGAGCGTCTTGCCGGTGTCCAGATTGCCGGCCAGGAACAGCACGACGAAGATCAGCGCCACCATGCCGCCGAGATAGCCGAGCCCCCAGGCGACATTGGAGATGCGGCCGATCTCTTCCTTCGGCACCAGCCGCGGCATCATGGAATCGTTGAACACAGTCGAGAATTCGGCCGCAACGGAAGCCAGCGAAAACAACAGCACGACCAGGAACAGGTTCGAGCCGGGTGCCGCGAACCACAGCAGGCTGAGGCTGACGATCTTGATCGTTGCGAAGAAAGCGATCCAGGGCTTGCGCGGCCCGGTCTGATCGGCGATCGAGCCGAGCACCGGCGACAACACCGCAATGACCAGCCCCGCCGCGGCGATGCCGTAACCCCAGGCGGCCTGCCCGGCGGTCGGGTCGCTCGCCATGCGCGAGACGAAATAGGGTCCGAAGATGAAGGTGGTGACGACGGTGAAGAAAGGCTGCGCCGCCCAGTCGAAGAACATCCAGCCCCAGATGCCGCGCCCCGATGCCCGCTGCACTGTCTCTACTGCCGCCATGCTGATTCCCTCGGGCCGCTCGTGCCGGGCGCCATGTCTGCATGTTTTCCGGCGGTGGCGCAACAAGCGCCAGTTCCTCGCCCCACGAAGTGGGGAGAGGTGGCTCGCGCAGCCGAGACGGAGAGGGGAATGCGACGATTGAAGTCGGGTTCATCCGTTGCGGGAGGGGCCTCGCCCTACGAAGCCCCCTCTCCGCCTCGCTGCGCTCGGCACCTCTCCCCATTTCGTGGGGCGAGGAACTTCACATCCCCGTCAGGTCGGTCATCAGCCCGGACGCCACCGAGAGCCGCGACACGGTGATGTCGCCGCCTTCGGTCAGCGCCTGCAGCCGCTCGCGGATGCGCGCGACGCGCTCGCCGCCGGCCTCCAGCCACGCCGCGACCGGATCCGCCGCCGCGCCGTGCGCCGTCAGAGCCGCCACCGCGATGCCGCGACGCGCGACGCCGATCGTGTCGGTCGCGCGTGACAGCGCCAGCTGGTCGTAATAGTCGGGCGGCATGATCGAGCGCGCCGCTTCCTCGACGCGCGGGATGCGGAAGGCGTCGCTGACGGCGAAGAAGGCCTTGGCCGCGCTGACGATGTCGGCATTGGCGGTGCGCGCGGTGAGCGCGACGTCGGGGATCAGCTCGGCCACCTCGGCCAAAGCGAGCTGGCCGGCGAGCTTCTCCGGAGCGCCGCCCTTGAACAGGCTGTGCCGCCGCTCCTCGATCCGCTCGCGCGAGAAAGCCGGCAGCAGCGAGACGAGCTTCGGCTCGAGCGCCTTGCGGGCCTCCTGCAGCTCGGCGATGCGCTGGCCGAGCGGCGCGGAGCCGGCTTCGTTCTTCAGGTACCAGCCGCTGGTCACAAAGATGAGCCGGCTGACGGACTGGTAGAGATCGAGCTGGGTCTGCCCGTCGATCTGGTTGTCGAGCGCGTCGATCTCGCGATAGAGCGCCGGCAGCGCAAAGCCGTCGCGGACCACGGCGAAGGTGCGCACGACATCGGCCGCCGGCCGCCCGGTGGCTTCCTGCAGCCGGTTGACGAAGGATGGCCCACCGCGATTGACGAGATCGTTTGCCACGACGCGGGCGATGATCTCGCGCCGCAGCCTGTGGTCGCGGATTTCGCCGGCGAATTTCTTGGCCATGCGCTCCGGGAAATAGCCCATCAGGTCGCGGTCGAAATGCGGCTCGTCCGGCACGTCGCTGGCGACGATGTCGGAGAACAGCACGATCTTGGCATAGGCGAGCAGCACGCCGAGCTCGGCCCTGGTCAGCGGCTCGCCGAGCGCGAGGCGCGCGGCGAGCGCCGCCGGCGAAGGCAGCGTCTCGACGGCGCGGTCGAGCAGGCCGCGCGCCTCCAGCGCTGTCATGAAGCGGGCCTGGTGCGCGATGTCGGCAAGCCCCCGCTTGCGCGCGAGCGACAGCGCAAGCGTCTGCTGGTAGTTGTTGGAGAGCACCAGCGCGCTCACCTCGTCGGTCATCTCGGCGAGCAGCTTGTTGCGCGCCGGCCGCGTCAGCGAGCCTTTGCGCATGGCGGAAGCCAGCGCGATCTTGATGTTGACCTCCACGTCGGAGCAGTTCACGCCGCCCGAATTGTCGATGGCATCCGAGTTGCAGCGGCCGCCATTCATGCCGAACTCGATGCGCGCCCGTTGCGTGACGCCGAGATTGGCGCCCTCGCCGATGACCTTCGCCCGGACATCGAGCGCGGTGACGCGGATGGCGTCGTTGGCGCGGTCGCCGACATCCTGATTGCTTTCGCCGGAAGCCCGCACATAGGTGCCGATGCCGCCGAACCACAGAAGGTCGACCGGCGCCTTGAGGATGGCGCTCAGGATCTCGACGGGCGTCGCCGTGGTCTTGGCGAGCCCGATCGCGGCGGCGGCCGCCTGCGGCAGCGTGATCGATTTCTGGTTGCGCGAGACGATGACGCCGCCTTCCGACAGCTTCGACTTGTCATAGTCCTGCCAGGATGAGCGCGGCAGGGCGAACATGCGCTGGCGCTCGGCCATCGATGCCGCCATGTCCGGATCGGGATCGATGAAGATGTCGCGATGATCGAAGGCGGCGATCAGCCTGGTGGCGGGCGACAACAGCATGCCGTTGCCGAACACGTCGCCCGACATGTCGCCGACGCCGACGACGCTGAAGGGCTCAGCCTGGATGTCGCGGTTCATCTCGCGGAAATGCCGCTTCACCGCTTCCCAGGCGCCCTTGGCGGTGATGCCCATCTTCTTGTGGTCGTAGCCGGCCGAGCCGCCGCTGGCGAAGGCATCGTCCAGCCAGAAGTGATGCTTCTCCGAAATGGCGTTGGCCGTGTCGGAGAAGGTTGCC
>NZ_RZRX01000151.1:0-15495 GCF_003997405.1 Mesorhizobium sp. M2A.F.Ca.ET.042.01.1.1 | reverse complement strand
TGTGGGAGAAGGTGGCCGAGCGAAGCTCGGACGGATGAGGGGTGCTGGACGGATCGCAACCGTTGGATGAACCAGCATGTCCGAAAAGATCATCCTCGCCTCCGGCAGCCCGTTCCGAAAGACCATGCTCGTCAATGCCGGCCTCGACATCGAGGCGGTGTCGGCAAATATCGACGAGCGCGCCCTCGAGGCTCCGCTGAAAGACAGCGGCGTCTCGCCGGAGGATGTCGCCTCTATCCTGGCAGAGGCCAAGGCGACTGAGGTCAGCGAGCGGAGGCCCGGCTCCCTGGTGCTCGGCTGCGACCAGACGCTGTCGCTGGGCGACGAGATCTTTCACAAGCCCGCCGACATGGAAGGCGCGCGTCGCCACCTGCTCGCGCTCTCCGGCAAGACGCATCAATTGAACAGCGCGGCCGTGCTTTGCCGCGACGGCGAGGTGCTGTGGCGGCATGTCGGCGTCGCCAGCCTCACCATGCGCAAGCTCGATCCCGCCTTCATCGGCAGGCATCTGGCGCGCGTCGGCGCCAAGGCGCTGACGAGCGTCGGCGCCTATCAGGTCGAGGGCGAAGGCATCCAGCTGTTCGAGAAGATCGAGGGCGACTATTTCACCATCGTCGGCCTGCCGTTGCTGCCGGTCCTGAAGGAGCTGCGCGCGCTGGGAGCCATCGATGGCTAAGAAAAAGGCCTTTGTCACCGGACATCCGATCGCCCATTCGCGCTCGCCGAAGATCCACGGCTATTGGCTCCAGCAATACGGCATCGACGGCAGCTACCAGGCGATCGACGTCGCGCCGGCGGATTTCGCCGAATTTCTGAAATCTCTCGGCGAGGAGGGCTACCGCGGCGGCAATGTCACCATTCCGCACAAGGAAGCCGCCTTCGCCGGCGTCGCCCGCCGCGACCATGCGGCCGATGAAATCGGCGCCGTCAACACGCTGTGGTTCGAGAAAGGCGTTCTCTGGGGCGGCAATACGGACGGCTACGGTTTTGCCGCCAACCTCGATGACCATGCGCCGGGATGGGCGGCCAATGGACCGGCCGTGGTGCTGGGCGCCGGCGGCGCCTCCCGCGCCGTCATCCACGCGCTGAAAGAGCGCGGCATCAAGGACATCCGCATCGTCAATCGGACGCTGGCGAGAGCCGAGGAACTCAGCCGCCAATTTGGCCCTGGCGTCTCGGCGCATGGGGCAGTCGGCGAGCTGCTTGCCGATGCCGGCCTGCTGATCAACACCACAGCGCTTGGCATGCATGGTGATGCGACGCTCTCCGCCGATCCGGCCGGCTTGCCGGACCACGCCATCGTCACCGACATCGTCTATGTGCCGTTGGAAACGCCTTTGCTTGCCGCCGCCAGGGCGCGAGGGCTGAAGACGGTCGACGGGCTCGGCATGCTGCTGCATCAGGCGGTGCCCGGCTTTGAACGCTGGTTCGGCCGCAAACCCGAAGTCTCGCCCGAATTGCGGCGCATGATCGTCGCCGACATCGAGGGCCACTGATGATCGTGCTCGGCCTCACCGGATCGATCGGCATGGGCAAGTCGGCGACGGCGAAGATGTTCGCCGAGGCCGGCGTGCCAGTGCATGATTCGGACGAGACGGTGCATCGCCTCTATGCGGGCAAGGCGGCGCCTTTGGTCGAGGCGGCCTTCCCGGGCACGACTGAGGCGGGCGTGGTCGATCGCGTGAAGCTGGCG
This sequence comes from Mesorhizobium sp. M2A.F.Ca.ET.042.01.1.1, assembly GCF_003997405.1. Lineage (NCBI taxonomy): Bacteria > Pseudomonadati > Pseudomonadota > Alphaproteobacteria > Hyphomicrobiales > Phyllobacteriaceae > Mesorhizobium > Mesorhizobium sp. M2A.F.Ca.ET.042.01.1.1. The sequence goes on along the minus strand of NZ_RZRX01000151.1, from coordinate 13,802 downwards.
AGCCAAGTGCTCGGCGATCCCGCCGCGCTGAAGAAGCTCGAGTCAATCATTCATCCGCTGGTGCGCGCCGATGCCGATGCGTTTCTGGCGAGGCATCGGGCCGCCGGCGCGCCGCTCGCCGTGCTCGACATCCCGCTTCTGTTCGAGACCGGCGGCCGCAACCGCGTCGACAAGGTCGTGGTCGTCACCGCGTCGCCCGAGATCCAGCGCGAGCGCGTGCTCGCCAGGCCGGGCATGAGCGAGGAGAAGTTCTTGTCGATCCTCGCCAAGCAGGTTCCCGACGCCGAAAAGCGCCGCCAGGCCGATTTCATCATCGACACCGGACACGGCTTCGAGGCGGCGCGGAAGGCGGTCGACGCGATTATTGCCGAACTCTCGGGGGAAAAGTCGGGCAAAGCCGGCTCCTGACGGCAAGCCGTCAGCAGTCCCCATTGCCATTTTGTTCTGGTTTGTGATTCTGCTCCTTGGAGCGGATTGATTCGAAATGCGTGAGATCATCTTCGATACGGAAACCACCGGCCTCGATTTGCGCGAAGACCGCATCATCGAGCTCGGCGGTGTCGAGTTGGTCAACCGTTTCCCGACCGGCCGCACCTTCCATAAATTCATTAATCCGCAGGGCCGCGCCATCCACGCCGAGGCGCAAGCCGTGCATGGCATCAGCGCCGCGGACCTGGTCGGCAAGCCGACCTTCGCCGAAATCGTCGATGAGTGGCTGGCCTTCACCGACGGCGCCAAACTGATCGCGCATAACGCCACCTTCGACCTCGGCTTCCTCAACCTCGAATACAGCCGGCTCGACCATCCGGCCATCGATCCCGGCCGCATCATCGACACCCTCGCTTTGGCGCGCCGCAAGCATCCGATGGGCCCGAACTCGCTCGATGCGCTCTGCCGCCGCTACGGCATCGACAACACCCGCCGCACAAAGCACGGGGCGCTGCTCGACTCCGAGCTGCTGGCCGAGGTCTACATCGAGCTCATCGGCGGCAAGCAGGCGGCGCTGGTGCTGGAGACGGTGGCGGCGCAGATGAATGGCGCCGGCGAGGTGGCCGATATCGACATCTCTGTCGGCGCCCGGCCCATCGCCCTGCCGCCGCGTCTGAGCGAAGCGGACCGCGCCGCGCATGCCGGGCTGGTTTCGACGCTCGGCGAAAAGGCGCTGTGGCTTAAGGTGGCGGTGGGCTGAGAGCTTTTGGCACCGACGTCGGAGATTAGCCGAATCCCTCCGTGACGTCGTCATACTCGGGCTTGACCCGAGTATCCATGCCGTGACCGCCGCCGTAGGGCGCAACGGTGCAGAATTCTGTAACCGCATCAACGCTTTGGCGTCACGGCATGGATCCTAGGGTCTGCGCGCGTCGCTTCGCTCCTTGCTCCGCCCTAGGATGACGACCGCACGAAGGCCTTTGCCAGTCTCAGACGTCTCAACAAAAAAGCCCGGCACCAGCCGGGCTTTTCGTGACTCGATGAGGCGCCTTTCTCAGCTCACCTGGACCTTGCTCGCGGCCTGGTCCTCGGCGATGCGCTGCTGGAACATCTGCGCGAAATCGATCGGGTCGAGCATCAGCGGCGGGAAGCCGCCATTGCGGGTGGCGTCGGAGATAATCTGGCGGGCGAAGGGGAACAGGAGCCGCGGGCATTCGATGAACAGGATCGGCAGCATGTGCTCCTGCGGGAAGCCCGAGATGGCGAAGACGCCGCCATAGACCAGCTCGACATTGAACAGCACTTCCTGGTCGAAGGAGGCCTTGGCGTTCAAGGTCAGGTTGACGTCGAACTGCTTGTCCGAAAGCGGATTGGCATTGACGTTGACGTTGATGGCGATGCCGGGAGCCTTGTCGCGGCCGCGCAGCGAGTTCGGCGCGCCGGGGCTTTCGAAGGAAAGATCCTTCACATACTGGGCAAGCACATTGAGCGAGGGCTGGTTCTGGGTGCCGTTGCCGTTGGCGGCGCCGGTCGCCGCGTCATCGTTGCTGGCCATGAGCCTTTAAGTCCTTCTGCCTGGGCAGCATTGCTGACCGGATTGAAATCGCGGGTTCGCTACCATGGCCCGCCGGACAAAACAAGTTTTGCCGCCTCTATCGGCGGAAGGAACAGGACAGCGCAAACGCTGGGGATTGGCCGAAGCCTCCTAACCTCGTCATTCCAGGGCGGAGCAGCCGCGAAGCGGCGTCGCGGAGACCCTGGAATCCATTCCGTGACCTTGGTCGAAAAGCGCAGCGGAGCAGAATTCTGCACTGCGGCAGCGTTCGGACGTCACGGAATGGATCTTCGGGTCTGCGCTGCGTCGCTTCGCTCCTCGCTACGCCCGTGGATGACGATCGCGATGAGCGTTTCGGTCAATCTCCAAGGCATGCCACCTGCGAAGGCAAACGACCGGTCAGGATCCCGTCCGGGACTAATCATTTTTCAGCCGCCGCCAGGGCGAATTGTGATCCGGACGGTTCGGATAATCGTCGCGCGAATAGTCGCTGTCGTCGAGGTCGATGACGGTCTCGCGCCGGCGCGCCGAAAAGCCGCTCGAGAAGTTGGTCGCCATGACGATGCGGCTCTTGAGCAGGCGCCAGGCGAGGTCGCGCACCGGCGGCAGCAGCAGGAGAATGGCGAAGATATCGGTGATGAAGCCGGGGATGATCAAAAGGATCGCCGCCAGCACGATCATCGCGCCATGCGCGAGCTGCCGGCTGGGATCATGCCCGGCATCCATCTCGGCCCGCACCCGCGTCATGACGCCGAAACCCTGATGCCTGAGCAGCAGGCTGCCGGCGACGCTGGACAGGATGACCAGCCCGACCGTCGCCAAGGCGCCGATCTCGCGGCCGACGACCACGAAGCCGGCAATCTCCAGCAGCGGCAGCAGGAGCAGGAGCAGCGGGATGAAGGAAATGCGCAAAGTCTCGACCGATCACTTTCTTCTTTTGGGCGCTCGCGGACAATCGCCGCTGGCCTTGGCGCCCTTAGATAGGTATGGCTGCCTTTGATTTGAATGATTGCGCCTGCCGTTCTATATGCTTTGGATGTTGAACGCCATGCGACCGCGATCCCCGAGGGGTTAAGCCGGTCCGGCAAGAACAGGGTTCGAGTTGGCGGAAAATATGGGTTTCTTCGACTTCGGCACGATTTTCTTCCTGATTGCGGCGGTTGTGATCTTTTTCCAGCTGCGCAACGTGCTCGGACGTCGCACCGGCAACGAGCGCCCGCCCTTCGATCCCTATTCGGCGAGCCGCACGCGCGAGGCCGATGCGGCGCAGAAGCCTGAAAATGTCGTGTCGCTGCCGCGCAAGCGCGCGCCGGGCGAGTCCTCCGCCGAGACCTATGCCGCGATCGACGCCTTCGCCAAGCCGGACACCGATCTCAACAAAGGCCTGCGCACGATCAAGGACAACGATCCGTCCTTCGAACCGAAAACCTTCGTCGACGGCGCCAAGATGGCCTATGAGATGATCGTCATGGCCTATGCCGACGGCGACCGTAAGACGCTGAAGAATCTTCTTTCGCGCGAAGTCTATGACGGCTTCGTCGCCGCCATCGGCGAGCGCGAGGCGAAGTCGGAGAAAATCCAGTCCTCCTTCGTCGGCATCGACAAGGCCGACATCGTCTCCGCGGAGATGAAGGGCTCGGAAGCGCATATCACGCTGCGGGTCGTCTCTGAGCTGATCTCGGCGACCCGCGACAAGGCCGGCGCCGTCATCGACGGCGATCCGGAAACGGTGGCCGAGGTCAAGGATGTCTGGACCTTCGCCCGCGACACACGCTCGCGCGACCCGAACTGGAAGCTCGTCGCCACCGAAGAAGAAGATTGAGATCAAGCGGCGGGGCTCGGTCGTGCCGCTCTCTCTCATATTCAGCGAAAAATCTTTTGATGACCTGCCCGGCTGGGGCGAGGACGACCATGCTGCGGCCTTCGCGGCCTTTCGCCGCTCGGCCTTCCATGCGCCGATAAAACCTTACCGCACCGGATCGCTCGGCGTCGATTTCAACGCCTTCGCCGATGCCTATGCCGAGGCGCGCGCCGTTTCGGCGCCGAATCGGTCGCAAGCGCGATCCTTCTTCGAACAGCATTTCGTTCCGATGCTGGTGAAGGCCGACAATGGAGCAGGTCTCGTGACCGGCTTCTACGAGCCGGAGGTCGAGGCCTCGTCGGTCAGGACCGAGCGGTTCGCCGTGCCGCTTCTGTCCCGCCCCGCCGACCTGATCGACATCGACGACGGCAACCGGCCGGCCGGCCTGGATGCCTATCTGGCCTTCGCCCGTCGGACGGACAACGGCCCCGTTGAATATTTCGACCGTAGCGAAATCGAGCGCGGCGCGCTCTTAGGCCAAAATCTCGAAATCGCCTGGCTCGCCGAAAAGGTCGATGCCTTCTTCATCCATGTGCAGGGCGCGGCTAGGCTGAAGATGACCGACGGCAGGCTCATCCGCGTCACCTATGCCGCGAAGTCGGGCCAGCGCTTCACCGGCCCCGGCAAGATTCTAAGCGATCTCGGCGAGATCCCGCTGGAGAAGGTGACGATGCAGTCGATCCGCGCCTGGTTCAAGGCGCATCCTAGCCGCGTCGACGAGATCCTCTGGCAGAACCGCTCCTACATCTTCTTCCGCGAGGCCGCGGTCGATGATGCGGCGCTTGGGCCGATCGCCGCCGCCAAGGTGCCGCTGACGCCGGGGCGCTCGGTCGCGGTCGACCGCCTGCTGCACACATTCGGCACGCCCTTCTACATCGACGCGCCGACGCTTACCGCCTTCGACCAAAAACCGTTCCGGCGGCTGATGATCGCGCAGGACACCGGATCGGCCATCACCGGGCCCGCGCGAGGCGACCTCTTCGCCGGCTCCGGGGACGCCGCCGGCGAGATCGCCGGCGTGGTCCGCAATGCGGCCGATTTCTATGCGTTGGTTCCGCGTGGGCTTCTGAATGGAGCGACCCGGTGAGCCGCCGCGACGACCATCTCAGTGACGACGACCGCATCCTGTGGAACCTGGTGGCGCGTTCGGCCCGGCCGTTGAAAGGCAAGACCGCAGTCGAGATTCCCGAAATCATCGAGCCCAAGCCGACGGCGGCCGCCGCTCCCGTCAACGGTGTCCCGGCCGTCGCGGCAAAACCGAAGACGCCGCATGTCTCGCATTCGCTCGATGACCAGACGCTGCACAAGCTGAAGAAAGGCCGGCTGCCGATCGAAGGCCGCGTCGACCTGCACGGCATGACGCAGGACGAGGCCTATTCGCTGCTGCTCTCCTTCCTGCATCGGGCGCATGCCGGCGGCATCCGCTACGTTCTGATCATCACCGGCAAGGGATCGTCCTCGGGCGGCGACGGCATCCTGCGCCGCGCCGTGCCGGCCTGGCTGTCGACGCCGGCCTTCCGCCATCTCGTCTCCAGCCACGATCACGCAGCTCGCAACCATGGCGGCTCCGGCGCGCTCTATGTGCGGCTGCGGCGGACGCGCCCATGAGGAGCTCGCAATGAGCGGCTCGGCAATGAGGGGCCCGGCCATGAGCAGGCCGACATGACCCCGTTCGGCGAGAAGCTCAGGGCGCTGCGCGCCGAGCGCGGCGTCAGCCAGAAGGCGATGGCCGAGGCCATCGGCGTCAGCGCCGCCTATCTGTCGGCGCTCGAGCACGGCCGTCGCGGCGCGCCGACCTGGACGCTGATCCAGAAGATCATCGGCTATTTCAACATCATCTGGGACGATGCCGAGGACCTCGCCCGCCTCGCCGAAAGCTCGCACCCGAGGGTCAGGATCGACACGTCCGGCCTGTCGCCGGCGGCGACGGAGCTGGCCAATCTCTTGGCCGAGAGCATCGAGAGGCTGGATGAGGAGCAACTGCGCCGCCTCAGCACGTCGATCCGTGAGGCGCTCGGTCGGCCTTTGTAGTCCAGCCGTCAGGCGCCAGCAGATCGCGATTGTCCGCTGGCGCGTGGTTCGACTCCATCTGAACTCTTGAGATCAGAACTTGCCGGCGCCGTTGGTGCTGCCACCATTGGTGCTGCCCCGCCCGCCCTTGCCTTCATGGCCCTGATGGTCACGACCATTGCCGCCGCCAAGGCAGTTCTCGGAGCCGACGGTGCAGCAGCGGCCGCTCCACAGGTCATTGAGGTTGGTCGCGGCGCAGCTTTTGTAGGTCTGGTCCGCCAGGGCCGATCCGGTCAGGGCCGAAATCGCGACGGCGGCAAGAAGGGTGTTGCGCAGGAAAGCAGTCATTTGAGGTCTCCATGGTTGGATTTGCCATTCACGGCTGTGTGTCGCCGGCCGAACGGGAATGGTTCATGGAGTTGTGCGAAATTCTCGGAGGGCCACCGCCTTCGTCATCCACGGGCGGAGCGGGAGCGAAGCGGACGCGCAGACCCGGAGGGTGAGGCGCCTCACAAAGAAAAGCAGGGTCGCTTCCTACTGCACCGAGCCGACCAGCACCGCCTGGCCGTCGCGGATCGAGACCCAGCGTCCGGTGTTGTCGATCGCCTGGCGCTTGAGGAAGCGGTAGCCGGTCGCGTCCCAGGCTTTCACCTTGTCGGTGAGATTGTCGAGCACGTAGTCGCCCTTGTCGGTGCGCACCGTCAGCACCGAATGGCCTTCGCCGTCCGGCTTGCGAACAACGGTGATCAGGAGATCGGCGAGCGACATGCCCATGCGATAAAGCTGGCGGCGCTTTTCCAGCACATAGTCCTCGCAGTCGCCATAGCCGTCATCCGGATAGGCCCAGACTTCATCCTTTCCGTAGTGGTCGAGATCGCTCAACGGCTTGACGGCGGCGTTGACCTTGGCGCTGACGCTGACCAGCTTGCGCCACAGGCCGTCCGTCATCCTGGCCGGCTCGAGATCGGCCGGATGGATGTTGCATTCGTTCGGACGCGCTTTGCAGAAATCATAGTGCCCGATCGGCTGCGAGGTCAGGCCGCCCGTGGTCATTGCGCCCGCCGCCCAGGCGGGCACCGCCCAGTGGGCTGAAATCGCCAGCCCTGCGACTGAACACAAACGCAGAATCCGCGTCATCGCTGAGGAAGTCATTGCCCCCGCCGCCCTGTTCTTTATTAACGAAACGTTAAAGGCGATTTACAGTCCGTGTCAATTAGAGACCGCGGCCAGTTTGACGGCATGGTTACCTGGACGATCCCGTAGCGGCACTTTCGCAACAGAGGCGCTGGCGCAACACCAGCGGCCGCCCTCCGGCGGCGGAACGGAAGTTCGCTCTGGCGCGGTCCGCGGCGTTCAGCCTTTCGCGGAACGGACCAGTTTGGGCCTCGTCGCCACACGCTGCTGGCGGCCATAGCTGGAAATGAAGTCGGCGATGCGCGGCACGATCTCGGAGCGGAAGCGCGAGCCGTTGAAGACGCCGTAATGGCCGACGGCCGGTTGCACGTAATGGACATGCTTGTCGGCGGGAATGTTGACGCACAGATCATGCGCGGCCTGGGTCTGGCCGAGCCCGGAAATGTCGTCGTTCTCGCCTTCGATGGTGAGCAGCGCGACGTTGCGGATCGCTGCGCAGTCGACCGTCTCGCCGCGATGCGTCATCTCGCCCTTCGGCAAGGCGTGGCGCACGAACACGGTGTCGACCGTCTGCAGGTAGAATTCCGCCGTCAGGTCCATCACCGCCAGATATTCGTCATAGAAGTCGCGGTGCTTTTCGGCGCTGTCGCCGTCATGCTTCACAAGGTGCATGAAGAAGTCCTTGTGGGCGATGATGTGGCGGTCGAGATTCATGCTCATGAAGCCGGAGAGCTGCAGGAAGCCCGGATAGACCACGCGGCCGAAGCCCGGCACCGGCCAGGGCGCCTGCATGATGACATTGTCGCGGAACCAGTCGATGCCCTTTTCCTTGGCCAGGAGATTGACCGCGGTGGGGTTGCGGCGCGTGTCGACCGGCCCGCCCATCAGCGTCATGGTCGACGGCACGAAGGGATCGCCGCGCCTGTCCATCAGCGCCACCGCCGCCAGCACCGGCACGGAAGGCTGGCAGACGGCCATCACATGGGTGTCGGGGCCGAGCGCATGGAACATCTCGATGACGTAGTCGATATAGTCGTCGAGATCGAAGCTGCCTTGCGCCACCGGCACCATGCGGGCGTCGACCCAGTCGGTGATGTGCACGTCCGCGTGCGGAAGCATCGCCTCGACCGTGCCGCGCAGCAGTGTCGCGTAGTGGCCCGACATCGGCGCCACGATCAAAAGCTTCGGGTCAGGCTTGCGCCCTGCGGGCAGCGCGCGCTCGAAGCGCACCAGGTTGCAGAACGGCTTCGACCAGACCGTCTTTTCAGTGACGTCGACGCTCTTCCAGTCGACCACGGTCTTGTCCAGCCCGAATTGCGGCTTGCCGTAGCGGCGTGTGGTGCGCTCGAACAGCTCGGCGGTCGCCGCGACCGAGCGGCCGAAGGGGGTGTGGGAGATCGGGTTGAGCGGGTTGGAGTAGAAGAGCCGCACCGCGTCGGCATAGAGGCGCGCGGGCTGCAGCGCCGCATGGTTCATTTCGTAGAGCTGGTAGAACATTGAGAACCCCGTTGCCGTCCGTCGACCAAAGGACGACGAACAGCGCCGAGCCTTGCCCGGCGAGGTTAACAAGATATTGTTGCGATGCAATACGTCATTTTGTCTGACGAATGCTTCTTTGGTTCAACCTGTTGGAAATCAGGCTTGAGCGGGCGAGCCGGCTCACTGTGCGGTGCCGAAATGTGAAGGATATGTGTCCGGCCCCTCTTTGCCGGACCCCGGCCATGATCCAGAACCGTGGGGCTGCGTTGGATCATGGTCCGGCGAAAACGGTGGAGCTCTCTAGGCGCGCGCCATGCAGACGGCGGTGTGGCCCGAACCGATGAAGCCCAGCTGGCGGGCGGCGCCGCGGGACAGGTCGAGCATGCGGCCCTTGACGAACGGACCGCGATCGTTGATGCGCACGACGACGCTGCGGCCGTTGTTCTTGTTGGTGACCCTGAGCTTGGTGCCGAAAGGCAGAGTGCGGTGGGCGGCGGTCAGTGCCGAGGGGTTCATGCGTTCCCCTGAGGCGGTTCTGGAATGCAGCGCATACCAGGAAGCGCGGCCGCATTGCGCGGCGGCGGAGGAGGCGGACGAGGCGCCAGCCATCAGGCCAGCCGCGATCGTTACCGCGACAAGCGCGGTCTGGTTGGTTCTCTTCATGCTTTGGGGGTGGCTCCGTTGATCGAATAGCCCCGCCTAAGTGCCGAATGAGGCGGGAAATGCGGCAGCCTTCTGGCGGTTCCATGGCGAGGGCACACGTTTGGAGTCGCCACGAAACAGTTTGTCATGATATTTTTGGAGGTGGAGAGGCGTATTCTTGATGAATATCGGACCACTCTCCGGGACGTTCCGGACAAGATCGGTTCTTAAATTGGAAGTACAGAGGGGCCGGACTACTCCGACTCCTCAGTGTCTTTTGTTGCGTCCCTGTCACCGCTCGAAATCGACTTCCGGAGAGGATCAAGCCGATGCGATTGTTCAGGTTTGTGCTGGCGCTGATTGTGCTTTGCCTGGGCGCGCTATGGTCGCTGCAGGGGCTCGGCCTGGTCGGCGGCAGCTTCATGACCGGCCAGACGCGATGGCTCTATATCGGCCTCGTCACCGTGCTGGTCGGCATCGTCGGACTGCGCTGGGCGAGCCAGTCGCGCGTCTAATGATCTCGTGATTTGGGATCGCGGCCGGCGCCGCGCTCAAGCCCGGTTGAACAGGTGATCCAGGATGGTGCCCTCGATATGGGCTAGCTCTGCCGAACCGTGCCGGCGCGGCCGGGCCACGGGCACGTCGAGGTCGAGGGCGATCCTGCCGGCGCCGATCACCACGACGCGGTCGGCGAGCGCGACGGCTTCGCCGACGTCGTGCGTCACCAGTATGGCGGTGAACTTCTGGTCGAGCCATATCCGTTCCAGAAGCTGCTGCATCTCGATACGGGTCAGCGCGTCCAGCGCGCCGAGCGGCTCGTCCAGCGCCAGGATCTGCGGCTGGCCGACCAGGGCGCGGGCAAGCGCGACGCGCTGCTTCTGACCGCCCGACAGCACGGAGGGCCACTCGTCGGCGCGATCGGCGAGCCCGACCTCGTCCAGCATGGCAAGCGCCCGCTGCCTGGCCTCGGCACCGCCGGCGATGCCGGTCAGCCCGATCTCGACATTCTTCACCACGCTCGCCCAGGGCAGCAGCCGCGGCTCCTGGAACATGAAGCGCGTGCGGCTGTGACCCGCCTCGGCGGCGCCGAAGGTCAGCGAGCCGCTGGTCGGGCGGTCGAGCCCGGCGAGCAGCCGAAGCAGCGTGCTCTTGCCGCAGCCGCTCTTGCCGATGACGGCCAGGAACTGCCCGGCCCGCACGTCGAGGCTGATGCCGTCGAGCACGATCTTGTCGCCGAAGCGCTTTCCCACCTCCTTGAAGGCGAAGGCCCGGCGGCCTTCGACCGAGCCGATCGTCCGGGCTTGCGCCGGCGTGGCGACGAGGGAGCGTGCGGCGGTGAGGGTGGCGGCAGGCATCTTTGTTCTCACCCTTTCTGGAAGGCCGGATGCCAGCCGAGCGACAGGCGCTCGAGCAGGCGGGCAAGGCTGTCGGCGAGCTTGCCGAGCAGCGCATAGATCAGGATCGAGAGCACCACGACATCGATCAGCAGGAACTCGCGCGCCTGCATGGCCATGTAGCCGAGGCCGGAGCTTGCCGAGATCGTCTCGGCGACGATCAGCGTCAGCCACATGATGCCCAATGCGTAGCGCAGGCCGACGAAGATCGACGGCAGCGCGCCGGGCAGGATCACCCGGAAGAACAAGGCGCGCCGGTCGAGCCCGTAGACGCGGCCCATCTCGACCAGCTGCGGATCGACGCTCTGGATGCCGAGCAGCGTGTTGACATAGATCGGGAAGAAGACGCCCAGCGCCACCAGGAAGAGTTTTGCCTCCTCGTCGATGCCGAACCAGAGGATAACCAGCGGGATCAGTGCCAGATGCGGGATGTTGCGGATCATCTGCAGCGTCGTGTCGGTGAGCCCGCGGCTGAGCGCCGACAATCCGTTGGCGAGGCCGAGCGCGAAGCCGATCGAGCCGCCGATGACGAAGCCCGACAGCGCGCGCAAGGTCGAGACGCCGATGTTGCGGACCAGCTCGCCGGACAAGGTCAGCCGCCAGAAGGCCTCGGCCACCGCGCTCGGCGCCGGCAGCACATTGGCGGGGATCAAGCCCGCGCGTGCCGCGGCTTCCCAGCCGGCGATGATTGCCGCCGGCAGGAGCCAGCCGGCCACCCCGTTGCTGGCAAGGCGCGTCGCCAGGCTCATGACGCCGCCTGCAGGCGGCTGGCGCCGTGGAAGCCGACCGAGAATTCGTTGGCGATATCCTTGTGCGCCCGTTGCCGCTGCGTGCCCAGGCCGAGCCGCGGGAACAACAGCTCGGCGACGCGATAGGCCTCCTCGAGATGCGGGTAGCCGGAGCCGATGATGGTGTCGATGCCGATCGCCTGGTATTCGCCGATGCGCTCGACGATCTGCTCCGGCGTGCCGACCAAAGCCGTGCCGGCGCCGCCGCGCACCAGGCCGACGCCGGCCCAAAGGTTCGGCGACACGACAAGCCGGTCGCGCCGGCCGCCATGCAGTTCGGCCATGCGCCGCTGCCCGACCGAATCCATCTCCTTGAGGAAACGCGCTTGCGCATTCTCGATCTGCGCGTCGGTGACATGGCTGATCAGCCGCTCGGCGGCGCGCCAGGCCTCGTCCTCGGTCTCGCGCACGATGAAATGCAGCCTGATGCCGAAACGCAGCTTGCGGCCGCGCCGCGCCGCTTTTTCACGCGCCGAAGCGACCTTTGCGGCAACCTGCGCCGGCGGCTCGCCCCAGGTGAGATACATGTCGACGAGGCCGGCCGCGAGCTCCTGGCCGGCGTCGGAGGAGCCGCCGAAATAGAGCGGCGGCCGCTCCTGCAGCGGCAACAAATCGAGGCGGCCGTTCTCGACGCGGTAGTGTTTGCCTTCGAAATTCACCCGTTCGCCGGACACCAGCCCGCGCCAGATGGTGAGAAATTCCTGCGCCTGCGCATAGCGCTCGTCATGCGGCAGGAACACGCCGTCGCCGGCAAGCTCGGTCGGATTGCCGCCGACCACGACATTGAGCAGCAGGCGGCCGTTGCTCAGCCGGTCGAGCGCCGCGGTCTGGCGCGCGGCGAAGGTCGGCAGCGTCACGCCGGGTCTGAGCGCGACGAGGAATCTCAGCCTCTCCGTCAGCGTCGCGAGCCCGGTGGCGGTGATCCAGGAATCCTCGCAGTTCTGCCCGGTGGGCAAGAGCACGCCCGGGAAGCCCAGCCGGTCGACCGCCTGCGCGATCTCCTTGAAGTAGCCGAATTCGGGCGGCCGCTGCTGCTTCTCGGTGCCGAGATAGGTTCCGTCGCCATGCGTCGGGATGAACCAGAAGAAATCGAGCGGGCTGGCTGAAGCAGTCATGGCTGAACCCAGAGAGAAGACAGGAGAAAATACGACGGCGCCGGGCGTTCGCCGCCCGGCGCCGTGGACGAAAATCAGTTGCCCGGCGCGGTCCAGACGGCGTCGGATATCCGCACCGCTTTCGGAATCAGCCCGAGCTTGAAGAAGCGGTCGGCGGTCGCCTGCTGGCCGGCGACGATCTCGGCGGTGATCGGATAAATGCCAAACTTGGTGCGGTTGGCGGCGATCGTCTGCGCGTCGAGCGGCACGCCGGTCACCTCATGCAGCGCCTCGGCCACCTTGTCGCGATTCTGGTCCGCCCATTTCGCCGCGTCGCCGAGCGCGGCGATCGTCGTCGAGACGAAATCCGGATGCGCCTTGGCGAAATCCTTGTTGGCGAGGAAATAGGTGTTGACCTTGAGCACGTCGATGGAGCGGGCAAGCACCCGCGGCTGGTAGCGCGTCTCAGCGATGGCGAAGAACGGGTCCCACACCGCCCAAGCGTCGATCTGGTCGCTGGCGAAGGCGGCCGCCGCATCGGCGGGGCTGAGATAGACCGGCGTGACCTGGTCGAAGGGGATGCCGGCTTTCTCCAGGGCGGCAACGACCAGATTGTGCGCGCTGGTGCCCTTGCCGACGCCGATGCGCATGCCCTTGAGGTCGGCCAACGACTGGATCGGCGAGGCCGGCTTGACGAAGATCGCCTCGCCCTCGCCATTGGAGGGCAGCGCCGCCGCATAGACGATGTTGGCGCCGGCCGACTGGCCGAAGATCGGCGGCGCGTCGCCGGTCCAGCCGACATCGATGGCGCCGACATTCAACGCTTCCACCAGCGGCGGGCCGGCGGTGAACTCGACCCACTTCACCGTCACGCCCTTGTCGGCCAGCGCCTTTTCGATGATCTGCTGCTGCCTGGCGATCACCGGCAGGCCGGTTTTCTGGTAGCCGATGTTGAACGCCTTGAGATCATCCGCAGCGGCGCCGAAGGATATGGCAGCCGTTGCCGCCACCAGCAGGCCGAGGCCAAAAACGCGTCTCGTCAGATTGAACATGACCCTCTCCTTCAATGGTCCCGAACTGCCGGGCCGTTTGGAATGAAGGCAGGCTAGGTAAATCTATAAAGTTAGTAGAGGAACGATCTTGCGAGTTCGGCGGATTTCATGGAATTATTTTCTGCGCGTAACCCTGGGTGTCGTCATCCTAGTTGAGACCGCACAGGGATTTTGATCGGTCGGCCCTGTTGCGTTGGCGGGCGGCATGCGTTGGAGATTGGCCGGAACGCCCTTCGTGATCGTCATGTATGGACGGCCCCTCTTGGGCAAGAGGCAAAATGACGACGACGGCGTAAGTCTGGAGCGGTCATGTATTCGGCCTTTAGTGCGGTCGATTTCGATGACCGCTGACCAACAAGGGTTA
>NZ_RZRX01000150.1:0-15593 GCF_003997405.1 Mesorhizobium sp. M2A.F.Ca.ET.042.01.1.1 | reverse complement strand
CTGGCCTCATTGCAGTGTTCGGGCTGGGGATGGTCAACATCGCCGGCTTCTACGCCCTGCAGGTGTCCATCGGCCAAGCATGGGCGGCCGCCGCCGTCGCCCTGATCGACATTGTGATCGCCGCCATCGTGCTGCTTCTCGCCAGCAAGTCCAGGCCCGGACCGGAACTCGAACTCGCCTTCGAAGTCCGAAAAATGGCTGTCGACTCCATCGAAGCGGACGCGCGTGACCTGAAACTTACCATCGAGGCAGTCGGTCAGGAACTCAAGAACGTCAGGGCGAACATAACCGAACTCGCGCACAATCCGCTGGATGTCGCTGCGCGAAAACTGCTCGTCCCTGCGGTCCTGTCAATGCTGAAGGGAATGCGATCCAGGAAGGAGCAGGCCTGACCGACAAACGCCTGCTCAATCACGTGGTGGAAAGGAGAACTGTCGTGAACGCTTCGCCGACCACCGTGACCGAAATGCAGCGCGGCTACGGGCGATAAGAACCGACCGCCACTCCCATAACCGCGAGTCCGGACGGAAGAATTCCGATGAACTTCACTCAGTTTTGGTATCTTCCTCTATCGGTCCATTCCTTCTTCATTCTGGTCGTTCTGTTTTTCGTCGTTTTCGTGCTGCTGCCTCTGCGGCTGGTAAAATATGCGTACGAGCAGTTGGGAGTAAGCCCGGCCGGGGCGGTGCTCTTACTGTTTGCTTCCCTAATCGGAAGCTACATCAACATCCCCTTGGCTGTGATTTCACAAGGCACCGCAATGACCAATCAGGCAGCAGGTTTCTTTGGTATGCATTATCAAGGTGCCTCCGCGACTGATTGGGGTGGTACTGTCCTTGCGATCAATGTGGGAGGAGCGGTCATTCCAGTGATCTTGTCGGCGTATCTTCTCACCCGATGGCAGCTCTGGCTGAAAGGGCTGCTGGCAACGGTCGTTGTAGCGGCGATTTGCTACTGGTTTTCGTCTCTGATTCCCGGGGTTGGCATAGCCGTTCCGGCATTCGTTCCCGCAACTGCGGCCATATTTGCAGCGCTAATTCTCCTACGCGAACGCCCGGCCCCGCTTGCTTATATTGCCGGATCTCTCGGCACGCTGATTGGCGCCGATCTTCTCAATTTTGACAAGCTGGCGCATCTTCAAGCTCCGATTGTGTCGATTGGCGGAGCTGGGACATTCGATGGCATTTTCGTTACCGGTATCGTCGCGGTCCTGATCACCAGCATTCCGGCACGATGGCACGAGATCGGCAGCCGATCCCCATTTGGCGGATCAACATGAGATCGACTCCACATACTTCACCTGGACCTCTATAAATCGGTCGACTCTGATCGCCGGCACTGGCTTGGCTGGCGTTCGCCTATTGGCAAGCACAGCGGCGGCTTAGGCCCCAACTTCAAATCTTCTGAGAGCGCTGCTCAGAGACAAGCGCAGCATTTGAAGCTGTTGCGCACGAGCAGCACGCCAAGGAATGGAAACGGCTAAATTAAGAACCGGCTGACCGCGTCGGTGCGACGGGCACTCATATCGCGTAGAGTGCCCGTACGCTGGCGTGACTCGAATGGCTTAGGAAAGTAAGCGGTAGTAGTGAGCTTTACAGGCGCAAAGGAAGGGTCCCAACCGTGTGCGAGGATCCTCCAAGGGGTGTTTGCCTTGGCGTCCTCCCAGCACATCGACGAGCAGAAGTAGTACCGCACCGGGCGATCATTAAATAGGCGGCTGCATGCTATGCATATCATGTAGAACCTCATTTATTCAGCGAAAATGGACCAGCCGCGCGCTTTGGGCGCGAACCGAAACGTTCCCGCGGATTCGCTGGTACGGCCGGGGCTGCCACAGATGCCGTTCGGTTTGTAGGTCGGGGCAAAGCTATTCCTGAATCCCGCGAGGCGAGCCACGGCCGATCCGTGGCCCGCCTATTGATCACGCCTGCAACGCGAGGATTCCTGTCTCCGCGGGCTCCGTGCAGGATTCAGCCTGAAGCGGTTCACTGATCCGGAACCACGCGACATAGAGAGCCGGCAGGAAGATCAGGGTAAGGACCGTCGCGACGGCGAGGCCGCCGATGATGGCGAAGGCCATTGGCCCCCAGAAGACAGTCGGCGCGATCGGCACCATGCCAAGTGTCGCGGCTGCTGCCGTGAGCAAGATCGGGCGTGTCCGGTGGATCGCGGCTGTGACGACAGCGTCCCACGGATGGGCGCCGGTCCTCCTTTCGGTCTCGATCTGATCGATCAGGATGACCGAATTGCGCGCGATCATGCCGGTCAGCGCCAGCACACCCAGGATCGCCACAAAGCCCATCGGAGCTTGTGCAAGCAGCAGGGCCGCCACCACGCCAATGATGCCGAGCGGAGCAACGCTCAACACCAGGAACATGCGCTGGA
Organism: Mesorhizobium sp. M2A.F.Ca.ET.042.01.1.1; assembly: GCF_003997405.1. NCBI lineage: Bacteria > Pseudomonadati > Pseudomonadota > Alphaproteobacteria > Hyphomicrobiales > Phyllobacteriaceae > Mesorhizobium > Mesorhizobium sp. M2A.F.Ca.ET.042.01.1.1. The sequence continues at coordinate 13,208 of NZ_RZRX01000150.1, read as the reverse complement.
AGCTCTGTAGCTGGAACATCAGGATCGTCAGCACAAGCAGACCCATCGCCGGCAGCACCGCCATAACCGAAGCCTGGGCTTTGCCACTCTCCTCCACCGAGCCGCCAGTCGCGATGTGATAGCCGCTCGGCAGCGCCGCCACGAGTTTGCCAAGTTGAGGCTCAAAGGCCTTCACGGCCGTTGCTGGCAGCACACCCGGCACAACGTCGGCCTGCACGGTGAGGGTTGGAACGCGATCGCGCCGCCAGACGATTGGGTATTCCTGGGAATAGTCAAAGGTTGCGATCTGCCGTAGTGGAACCACCCGCCCGCCCGGCAGCGGGATCTGCAATGAGCGAAGCGATTCAAGAGAGGTCCGCTCGGTCTGCTCGGCGCGCGCGACCACGTCGACCAGGTAAATATCGTCGCGAACCTGCGTCATCGTCGTGCCGGAGACAATGGCATTGAGCGCGGTCGCCACCACGGCGGAGCTAAGGCCCAGCTGTCTCGCCTGGTCCTGGTCAACGCGGACACGCATAACCCGTGATGGCTCGACCCAGTCGAAGTTGACGTTGCGGAGCCCAGCCGTCTTGCCCAGGGCATCGGCAACCTGCAGAGCAATGGAGCGAACTTGGGCCGGATCCGGTCCGTCCACTCGGTATTTCACCGGCCAGCCGACAGGCGGACCGAGTTCCAGCGGATTGACACGCGCGACAACCTGCGGGAACCGCGTCGCCAAAGCCTTCTCGAGACGCGCGCGAACCTGCTCGCGTTCCTTAAGCCCTTCGGTGACAATGACCGACTGCGCGAAGAACGGATTCGGCAGGGCTACGTCGAGCGGCAAATAAAAGCGAATGGCGCCCTGACCGACATAGGTCGAGAAATGCTCGACGTCGGGATCGGCGGCCACGATCTCGTCGAACTGTTGCACGACCTCGTTTGTCGCGAGAATCGACGCGTTGTCTTGCAGCTTCAGATCCACCAATAACTCAGGCCGATCGGAGGACGGAAAGAACTGCTGCGGGATGAGACGGGCTCCGGCCAGGGCTGCAGCGAAGAGACCCGCCGTCACCAGGATGGTGATCCATTTGGCGCGCATTGCAGCCAGCAGAGCACGCTTGAACAAGCGCATCGGCGCGCTCAGCATTTCACTATGCGAATGCTTTGGCTTTCCCAAGAGCGCGACGCCCACGACGGGGGCAAAGAGGCCTGACACCACCCAGGAAGCGATTAGAGACAGCGCCACCACGGCGAAGAGCGAGAAAGTGTATTCGCCCGCGTCGCTGCGCGCAAAGCCAACCGGCACAAAGCCGGCGACAGTGACGAGCGTGCCGGCAAGCCGCGGCATGGCGGTCGAAGCGTAGGCGAAGACGGCCGCGGTCGGCTTGTCGTCGCCACGTTCGAGCCGGCTCACCATGGTCTCGATGGTGATCATGGCATCGTCGACCAACAGGCCCAGAGCGATGATGAGGGCACCAAGCGAGATACGCTGAAGGTCGATGCCCAAGGCCAGCATTGCCGCGAACACGATCGCAAGGACCAAAGGAATCGAGATCGCGACAACGGAGCCGGCGCGGAAGCCCAGGCTCAAAATGCTCACGACGAGGACGATGGCGATCGCTTCCCACAGCGCTTCCATGAAGTCGCCGATCGCATGACTGACTGTCTCCGGCTGGTTGGCGATCATTGTGGGCTCGATGCCGACCGGCAAGTCCTTCCTGAGTTCCTTTATCGTTTCTTCGACGTTGCGACCGAGCGCCAGGACGTCGCCGCCGTCGCGCATGGAGATCCCGAGGCCTAGGCCAGGCTTGCCGTTGATGCGAAAGATTGGATCGGGCGGGTTGGCATCCTCGCGGCGCACTTGAGCGATGTCGGCAAGGCGAATGATGCGGTCGCCCACCGCGAAGTTGACGGCGAGGATATCCTTCTCGGATTTCAGCGCGCCGCTTACCTGCAGTTTGATGCCTTCCTGATCGGTGACGATCTCACCCGAGGGAACCACGACGTTTTGAGCCTGCAGCGCTGTTGTCAGAGCCTCCGCGGTAAGGCCGTAGCCCGCGAGCTTTTGAGGCGAGAACTCGATATAGATGCGCTCAGGCTGCGCGCCGATCAAATTTACCTTGGCGACATCGGGCACCTGCAAGAGCCGAGAACGAACGTTTTCCACGTAGTCTCGTAACTCGCGGTTGGTGTACCCATCGGCCGTGAAACCATAGATGATGCCGTAGGTGTCGCCGAACTCATCATCAGCTACCGGGCCGATCACGCCCTGCGGCAAGGTCAGCCTGATGTCTTCGATTTTCTTGCGCACCTGATACCAAGTGTCCGCCACCGTCTTCGGGGCCGTCGATCCCTTCAGATATACGAAGACGGTGGACTCACCGGCCTTAGTGTAGCTCTTCAGGTAGTCGAGATGAGGCGTTTCCTGAAGTTTTCGCTCCAGGCGTTCGGTTACCTGGTGCAGCGTGTCGTCGAGCGTGGCGCCAGGCCATCTCGCCTGCACCACCATGGTCTTAATGGTGAAGGTAGGATCCTCGTTGCGGCCGAGCTGCAGGTAGGCCCCAATGCCAAGGACCAGGACAGCGAGCATCAGATAGTAGACGACCGAACGATGCGCGAGCGCCCAAGCGGAGAGATTAAAGCGGTTCATTGGGAAGCTCCCAGCAGCCGGACGTTTTGGCCGGGCCTCAGCGCATGCACGCCGGCGGTCACCACGATTTCGCCGCGCTCGACCCCCTGCGATATCACAATATGGGAAGAATCCTGTCTAAGCAGGTCGACGGTTCGAAGCGAGACTTGCTGCGTTTTGCCGTCGACGATCCAGACCGCCGGCCGGTCCCCTGCCGTCGTCAGGGCAGTTGCCGGCAGCTCGATACCGCCCGCGAGCTGCATATGCGCCTGACCGGTCACTGTTGCCCCAAGGCGCATCGCCTTCGGCCAGGCGCTGAGCCCAACTTTAACCCGATAGCTCCGGGTGACGGGATCAGCCTGTGGCGCCACCTCACGCACCTTGCCAACGGCTCGCACCGACGGATCATCGGTCAGCGCGATGTCGATCGGCGCATCAGGAGCGACCTGACTCATGAGACTCGCAGGAACATCGAATACCGCGTCGGCACCGTCACCGTGCGCGACCATGACAATCGTCTGACCAGCCCTGACAACCTCCCCGGCCTCGGCCCCGGTGGCGATCACGGCGCCGGACGAGTCGGCGACCAGCTTGGTGTAGCCGAACTGGTCCTGGGCCGTGTGCAATAAGGCCGCCGTGGAATCCACCTGGGCTTTCGCGCTCAGATATGCCCTCTCGGCGGCATCGAACTGGGCCCGGGTGGTCCAGCCCTGCCCGAGCAGTGTCCTTTGACGCTCCAGGGTGTTGGCGGCTTCGTGGACGGCTGCTTGCGCTGCCTCGTTCTGCGCCTGCGCGGCATGCAGTCCATCCTGCTGCGGCTGCGGATCGATTTCGGCGACGATGTCGCCCGGCTGGACCACCTGCCCCACACTGGCGTTTCGGCTAATCATCCGGCCGTCAATGCGGAAGGCAAGGTTCTCCTCGGTGCGTGCGCGAACATGGCCCGTGAGCGAAACGGGCTCCCCTTCGGTGCTGGCGGAGGCGACCACGGTTCGCACAGGGCGGATCTCCGGTGGTGGCGGCGCGGACGCACCAACGCACGTAAAGACGGTTAATCCCAGGCAGGCAAGTGTGGATGCGGACTTCATGACAGACCCTCTGTTGTGGCCAGTCCGACGAAATTCGCCGCCGGCCTCGACAATTTCGGGCTTGCTTATATACATTCGTGCATGTATGTAAATAGGGAAAGTCGTGAATGTATGTAAAAATTGACGCAGAGGAAGGATTTCACTGATGAGACGCACCAAGGCCGAGGCCGAACAGACACGCGAGGCCGTCTTGGCTGCAGCCGTCGACGTCTTCCTCGAGCGCGGCGTAACCCGTGCCACCCTGGAACAGATCGCAAGTGCCGCAGGCGTAACGCGCGGGGCCGTCTACTGGCATTTCCGCGACAAGCAGGAGATATTCGCTGCCCTGGAGCGGCGGGCCAATATGCCGAACGAGGCGGTTGGCGATCGCCTTACGGCTCGCCTCTCCACTCAGCCTGACCTTGATCCATTGCGAGAGCTGGCCGACGCAATCCGGGAGGGGCTGCAGGCGTTCGAAACCCATCCCGAACGTTCCCGCATCCTTACAATACTTTGGCTGCGTTGCGAATATTCCGAGGACTTGCAGCCGGTGGTTACGCGTCAGCGGGAAGCGGACCTGGCGCTCCAGAAATTGTTCGAGTCCGTGATAGCACTCGCCGCAACCCGCGGCCGGCTCGCGCCTATCCTCTCGCCGGAATTGGCCGCGCGCGCGCTCCTGCTTTTGGTCAATGGATCGGTTCTCGATTGGCTCCGCGCCCCCGGAGAGTTTGAGCTCACGGCGAGCACAATGCCGTTGGTGGCCGGGTTTCTCGAAGCAATCAGCGCGCCAAAAGCGCAAGCAGCGGCCGATCAGGCGCGGCTTGCGTTGTTCCTCGGAGTATAACCATGACGAATGGATCAGCAGTGCGAGCCGCGGCGGCGCAACGTCTGCCGATGCGGAGATCACACCAGCGTTCTGCGCGCCCGAGCTTCGATTGCATCGCTCTCCTGCTGCAAGGTGGTGGGGCGCTCGGATCTTACCAAGCCGGCGTCTATGAGGCACTGGCCGAAGCAGATCTGCATTGCGATTGGGTTGCTGGGATTTCGATCGGCGCTATCAATGCCGCGATCATCGCCGGCAATGCACCTGACCAGCGGGTCACACGACTTAAGGCGTTCTGGGAGGCCGTCAGCGCCAATCCTCTCCTTGAGTGGTTTGTTGGCTGTGGCGCGCCGCTTCCGACGGGTGATGTAGCACGTGGGCTCCTCAGTCAGATCGGTTCGACCTCCGCCCTCCTTGGCGGCGCCGCCGGCTTCTTTTCACCTCGGTTGGTCGTGCCTTGGCTCTATCCAGACGGTACGATCGAGGCCACAAGCTACTACGAAACCAAACAGCTGAAGGCGACCCTTGAGCGGTTTGTCGACTTCGAGCGCATCAATTCCGGCGAGATGCGGTTCAGCATTGGCGCGGTCAATGTGCGCACCGGCAACTTCGTCTATTTCGACAACACGACCCATGTCATCCGGCCCGAACACGTGATGGCGAGCGGCGCGCTGCCGCCCGGCTTTCCTCCCGTCGAAATCGGTGGCGAGTTCTATTGGGACGGCGGCCTCATCTCGAATACGCCCCTGCAATGGGTGGCGGAGTCCACTCCCCGCCAGGACACCCTTGCCTTCCAGGTGGATCTATGGAGCGCGCAAGGGGAAATTCCCCGCAACATTGCCGAGGTCACCACCCGTCAGAAAGAGATCCAGTATTCAAGCCGAACCCGCGCCAACACCGATCAGTTTAAGCGGGTACAGCGCCTCCGCTCGGCGCTAGGCAGCCTTCTGTCGAAGCTACCTGACGAACTGCATGACACGGCCGAGGCCAGGCTTCTGAGCGCAGAGGCTGATCAAAAGGTCTACAGCCTCGTGCACCTCATTTATCGCGGTCGGGCCTATGAGGGGCACTCCAAGGATTATGAGTTCTCTCGCCTCGCCATGACGGACCATTGGCGCGCCGGCTACCACGACGCGGTCAAAACGCTTCGCCATCCCGAAGTTCTAGAGCGGCCCGCCACAATCGATGGTGTTTCGACTTTCGATCTGTCCCAGCACGGGCGCGAGTAACCCGTCTTATGCCCGAAAAAGGAAATCTACAATGAACGAGAACGAAGTGCGCCAGCGCGCCTTCTCAATGCCGCTGACAAGCCCAGCTTTTCCGCCGGGTCCCTACCGCTTCGCAAACCGCGAATATCTGATCATCACCTACCGGACCGACCCGGTGCGGCTGAGGGCGCTTGTGCCTGAGCCGCTCGAGGTTGACGAACATCGGCCGCTGGTGAAATACGAGTTCATCCGCATGCCGGACTCAACCGGTTTTGGCGACTACACCGAATCCGGTCAAGTGATCCCGGTGAGGTTCCGAGGGAACCCCGGCAGCTACTCGCATTGCATGTTCCTGAATGATGAGCCCCCGATCGCGGGCGGGCGCGAGCTTTGGGGTTTTCCAAAGAAGCTTGCGAACCCATCACTGGGTATCGAGACGGACACGTTGGTCGGCACGCTCGACTACGGCCGAGTGCGTGTAGCTACCGGCACCATGGGCTTCAAGCACCGACCGGCGGATCGAACGGCAGTACTTGCTTCGCTCCAGGAGCCGAACTTCCTCCTGAAGATCATCCCTCACGTGGACGGCACGCCCCGTATCTGCGAACTCGTCGAATACCACTTACAGGATGTGCACCTCAAAGGCGCCTGGACTGGGCCGGCCGCCCTCGATCTCAGCTCGCACGCACTCGCGCCGCTGTCGGAGCTGCCGGTGCATGAGGTCGTCTCGGCCGTTCACCTAATCGCCGACCTGACGCTTGGGCTTGGCAGGGTCGTGCATGACTACCTGGCAACTCCTCCCCATAAAGCAGCGAAAGGAAAGACCTATGACCTCGCATTTTGAGATTGCTGACCGGGAGGCCATGAATGCAGGCCGCCGGCTGCTCGGCAAGGTGGCCGTCGTCACCGGTGCCGCGGGCGGCATAGGCAAGGAGATCGCGCTCACTTTCATTCGCGAGGGCGCGACGGTCGTCGTCGCCGATCTCGACCGGGACCGAACCGCAGCAGCTGCTCGAGACATTGATCCAAGCGGAGAGCGCGCCCTCGGCCTCACTATGGATGTCACCAACGAAGAACAGGTGGAGGCGGGCATGTCCCGTGTCGTCGAGGCTTTCGGGAGCCTAGACATTCTCGTCAGCAATGCAGGAATCCAGATCGTGGCGCCGCTCGTCGAGTTCGAATTCGCCAAATGGAAGACCATGATGGGTATCCATTTGGACGGCGCCTTCCTGACGACGCGCGCCGCGCTGCGCCAGATGTACCGTCAAAAGGGCGGTTCAATCATTTACATGGGCTCCGTGCATTCCAAGGAGGCTTCGCCCCTAAAGGCTCCTTATGTCACCGCTAAGCACGGCCTCATCGGTCTGGCCAAGGTCGTTGCCAGGGAAGGAGCCGCGCATGGTGTTCGCGCCAATGTGATCTGCCCAGGCTTCGTGCGCACGCCGCTCGTTGAGAAACAGATTCCCGAGCAGGCGCGCGAGCTCGGCATCTCTGAGGCGGAGGTGGTCCGCACGATGATGTTGAGGGAGACTGTCGACGGTGAGTTTACCACGGTCTCCGACGTGGCCGAGACCGCAACATTCATCGCCGCGTTCCCCTCGAACGCCCTCACCGGTCAGTCGATAGTCGTCAGCCACGGCTGGTTCATGCAGTAGCTGGCGAAGGGGCTATCCCGGCGGGATGGCTGAAAGTGAACGAAGCTGGGTGGACCGCAGGGTCCTCCAGCCAAATTCTTCAAACGGATTCCACGATGCCCGGACGAGGCAACACCCGCGACTACACCGACAAGATGCTGCTCGCTGCTCTGCAGGAAGCGCAGACGACGGTACGCGCCTATGACACAAAGGCGCAAATCGTCGGCGTGGGCTACATCCTGGCGCTAAATCTGGTGCTCCATTTCGGCGATCTCCTGCCGACGCACGCGCCGCTCGGGCCATTGTTCTTCGCAGGCGTCTGGGGCGTTCTCATCATGCCGATTCTGCAGTTCGGGCAGGTGATTCACCCGAGCCGGACCCGCGCGGAAAAGGATCTTGTCACGAAGAATTTCTGTGGCTCCAAGCAGCGCGTTTATTATGTCGACCCCCATGCATTCGCCAATATCGAGGAGTTCGTCCATGAGGCGCTAACCTCCGATTGGACCTCCGTTCTTGGGGCCGAACTGCTCAAGGTGTCTCGCGTCAGGATCATCAAGCAGACGCGCTTCCGGCGCGCCCTGATGATGACCGTGGTCGCTTTCGTCGTCCTGGCCGCCGATCAGTTTCTGCGAAGTCTGGCCGTGGTCCGATGAGACGAGAACGTTACGCTTGGCCGAGGGTGAGGGTTCCTGTGCGTTGGCGGCGAGGCCTGCTGGTTCCTGCGATGATGTGCCTGCTGGTCAGCTGCGCCACTCGACCCGAACACGTCTTTCAACCTATCCCCTTTGCCGCCAGTGATACCGGTCACGTCGACATGCTGGTCGCGACGACGCGCAAGCCATCTGAGGATCGCGGTCAGCTCTATAGTGGCGATCGCGGAACGGCGATCTCGCTCAACAGGATAGTCGTCTCCATTCCTCCCGATCGGAACCGCACGGTCGGAGAGATCCAGTGGCCTCTGCTCGCGACACCCGATCCCGAAAAGGAGTTTGCGGTACTCAGCGTGGACAAAATCGCCTCGCAACGCGCAGCTCTTGAATGGGTTCGCAAGAACCGCAACGGCAAGCGCCAGGTGCTTATCTTCGTGCACGGCTTCAACAACACATACGCCGATGCCGTCTTCCGCTTCGTTCAGATCGTTCACGATACCGGAACCGATGCAGCGCCGATTCTCTTCACATGGCCGTCGCGCGGGGATCCATTCGATTATCTCTATGACAAGGAAAGCACCAACTACTCACGTCGCGCCTTGGAAGACCTGATCCTCCAGGCCACGAGCAGTCCCGACGTCGCCGACGTGACGATCCTGGCTCACTCAATGGGCGCATGGCTGACGGCCGAGGCGCTGCGCGATATCGCAATGCGCGACCACACCATCCCGACGAAAGTCAGGAACGTGGTTTTCGCGTCGCCGGATATCGACATCGACGTGTTTCGCCGCCAGTTCATCGAGATGGGCGCCACCCGACCGCATTTCACGATCTTCACGTCGACCAATGACAAGGCCCTGCAAATCTCCCGGCTGCTTTCGGGGGGAGTTAGCCGCGTCGGTGGAACCGATCTCAGGCCCTATGCTTCAGTGCTCGAAGAGCTTGGCGTTTCGGTTATCGACACCAGCGACATCACACCCCGCGATCCACTCGGCCACAGCGCGTTTGCCGATACCCCCGACATTGTGCGGGTGCTCGGGCGACGGCTTGCAGGACAAAGCCTAGCCGGAGAAGAGGCAACTTACGCCGACAAGATCGGAGTCACGACCGCCGATTTGGCCGGTTCGGCAGCGCGGGTGGCCATTGCCGCCCCAGCCGCAGTCATCAGCCCCAAGGCTCGCGAGATCCTAAAACGGGAGCTTTCCTCGGACGCGGGCCAAATACGGGACGGGCAGATTTCTTACTGATCGTCGCGCGAAGCTTCAGGCGAATTGGTGATCCGAGCTTACCGTTGAGAGTGAAACGATGACCCTTCACAGCATTGCGAGCAATGATCATTCAGCCGACGAGAGACTGCCGATCATTCAAGCTGGGACGGCGGCTTGTCGTCACTATGGGCCGTCGAAAACGACAGTGGCCGACATCGCTCGACTGCTCGGAAAATCTCCCGCAAGCCTGTACCGAATATTCCCCTCAAAGGCAGAGATATGGGACGCCATCGCAGCTGATTTCTACGAAAGTCACCTCTGCTTCGAGCCATCCAGTGCAGGCGACCTGTCGCGTGCAACGGACCAACTGAAAGAAACGATGCTTGGCCTCCATCGCTTGCTGCTCCAGGCCCAGCAGGGCGATCCGCAAATGTACCGCCTGATTGTCCTTGCCGCGAGCAGCAACTGGCCGTCCTACAGACAATATCGAAATCGGCTCCAGGGCCTCGTGGGAGAGCTTATTCGCGCCGGCATTGACGCAAAGGAGTACCGACGGACAGATACGCGCGCTGCCGCGTCCTGCTTATGCGCCTCGCTCGCCGTCTTATGGGACCCCAGATTCAGTGCAACGCCTCCGAACCATTGCGAGATTTCAGCTCAGAAACTCGTTTCCTTCGTGATTGATGCAGTGCGGTGACTGCGTAGGCGCCTGTCGATCATGCGAAATAGGCTTACAGGCAGCGCGTGCAATACAATGACCTCTGCCTTGCTGGAGTTCCGCGTTCCGACGGCTAGGTCATGCTTGCGGTTAGGTGCCGCTCATCCGCATGCAGGAATGGTGTAAATTCGGGAGCGGCTGCCAGCGATGGAACGACCACTCGGCAAACCAGCTCTTGATAAAGAAGGACGGTGAAGCTCAGTCTGCTATTGGAGAAATACGGAGTTCACCTCAACGGCAGCTATGAGGCGCAAAGCCGCCGCTCGCTCGCTACGGCGCCCGTTTTGAGGCGCGCTCGCGAGCGGCTACGCGCGTACCTATTCTGAATGGCTGCTTTTCACTTTGCGAATGAGAACTTCCGGCTCCATTCCAAGCGCGTCAGCGATGCGTCCGAGAACCGTGACACTGGCCGAAACGTCAGCACGTTCAATCGCGCCTATGTAGCGAGAGCTCAAACCCGAGCGCTCCGCAAGTTCCTCTTGCGTCAGATGCCGTCTGTTTCTGGCGTGCCGCAAATTGGTAGCGAAAATTTCCTTTAGGTCCATCCCGAGAGATAACTCGCGAATGGAACGATCATTCCAGGAACGATAGTTCCTATTCGCGGTTTTGTGTGCTATGAAGTGAACCCCCTTCGTCAGCATGATGGTCATCTGCAATGAATGACGCCTCTGAGGTTCCAATCGATAGCGACCGCTCTCTCGATCTCGTTCTGGCCCTGTGGAGCGAGTGGCGACAGGCACGGTATGTCTCACTGATGCTGTGTCGGGTGCAGCAGCGATTGGAGGCGCGAATGATGGTCGATACCGGAATTCAGGTATTGACTGCAGGCGCGTCCGCGCCGCGTCGAAGATCAGCAGCGACGTCTGACGCTGCGTCTCGATACGCCATAGCTTGCGAAGCCGAAGTTCTTGCCATGACCGAGGCGCTCAAGCTTCAGGACGAAATGCCCAACCTCCGGTCCTCATCGCTCGTCGGCATTGTTGCTAAGTTGGAAATGATTGCCGGCGCCGATAGGGATATCGGTGATCCCACCGATTTCCCATGGCCGCATATCGCTTCCGTTCTAAAAGACTTGAAGGCAATCACAGGGGCTCTACATCGCAGTCGACCGGACCGCACCATGATCCGTGCTGACGTGGCGAGATATTGGAACGAAGCCACCAAGTTTGTGATGGCGCTTACGGACGAGAGTTCACAGCAGAATGCGCCTGTCTCGTAAACTTTGCGTCGCCGTCGTAGGCGCGGGCTCCCAGCCCAGGTGCACCTCTCCCTTAGAGAATGGTGCGGATAGGAGCAGGTTGGAAAGCTTGGCGACGCCCCGCAACGAGCTTCTTGATATACGCGGTGGCGAAAACACATCGCCGTCGAACCTCGTTCGGTTGACCCCTGTCCGATTTATACGCTGCGGCGTGCCAATTGCACGATTGATGGTGCGCGTCTCTTTGCTCGTCGCGGGTCATCGCGATGCTAGCTCTCGTGAGGCCGACACCAGACCCAGGCGATGGTTCTTCCACCATCGAAACCGCCGCTGCGGTAGCGCCGGAAGAGCTTCGCAAAGCCATGCTTGAGTTCGTCGAAGCTCTTGCCATCGCTGATGCCAGGCGCGATCATCTCGTCGCTACCGGCTCATCGACTGATCGAAGTTCTGCGATTGAATCCGATCGCGACCAGAAGGCTCCCAAGATATGATGCGAGCCGCTATCTACGCTCGTTTTTCGACCGAGCTTCAAAACGAAAAGTCCACCGAAGACCAAATTGCTCTTTGCCGCGCTTATGCAGCTCGCAACGGTCTAGATGTCGTTGCCGTCTATGAGGATAAGGCGCGCTCCGGAGCGTCGTTGTTCGGTCGCGACGGGCTTCTGGCTTTACTGGAGGCGGCAGGTCAAAAAACGTTTGATGCGGTAGTCGTTGAAGCGCTTGACCGCCTTTCACGCGACATGGCGGATCTAGCGGGTCTTCATAAGCGGCTCTCTTTTCTCGGTATCGAAATCCAGGCAGTTCATGATGGTATCGCCGATGCGGTCCTCATCGGTATTCGTGGACTGGTCGGTCAAATGCAGAGAGAGGATGGCGCCAAGAAGGTGCGGAGGGGGATGGCTGGCGTTGTCCGTGATGGACGTCACGCCGGAGGCCGGGCCTATGGCTATCGACCTATCTTGGGTCGTCCTGGCGAACTTGAAGTCGTCGAACGGGAGGCCGAAGTTGTCCGGCGCATTTTTGACGCCTACTCTGCCGGTCGAACCCCGCGAGACCTAGCTGGTGATCTCAACCGCGATGGGATTGCGCCCCCGCGAGGAACACGCTGGAACGGCTCCACCATCAACGGAAATGCCCAACGCGGGGTGGGTCTGCTCTTTAATGAACTCTACGTTGGTCGGATCATTTGGAACAAGGTCCGAATGGTGAAGAATCCCGATACTGGCAAGCGCGTGTCCAGGCCAAATCCGAAGGACCAGTGGCAGACGAAAGAGGTTCCGCATCTTCGCATTGTCGACGACGACGTTTGGCAAAAGGCACAGGCTCTCAAAGTCGCGAGGGTGAACGCATCCTCTCATTTCAAGCGTCGTCCGTCGCACCTGTTATCCGGCCTACTTCGCTGCGGCATCTGCGGATCGGGTATGTCGGTTCACGATCGTGACAAGACGGGCAAAACGCGTATCAGGTGCTCCGCCGTTCGTGAAAGCGGGAGCTGCTCCAACCGGCGCATTATTTACCTGCCCGAGATCGAGCGGGCAGTCCTCGATGGCATGCGCGAGGAGCTCAAAGCACCGGACCTGATCGAGGCATACATCCGCAAATATAATCAGGAGCGCCGAGAATTGGCGGCACGGGCGAACTCGATGCGCTCAGCGCTAGAAGGCAAGCGCGATCGGTTAAAAGGCGAACTCCAGCGGACGATCGACCTTGTGATCAGGGGCGTGATTGCTGAAGAGGATGCCAAGCAGCGGATCGCAGAACTTAAGACACAGCTTTCTCTGATAGAGGGGCAATTCGGTGGTCTCGATGAGCCACCATCAACCGTGGCTCTCCACCCGGCCACCTTGCAGCTGTATGTCAAAACCGTCGATGATCTTTCGACCGCGTTGGCCGACCACGCGACTGCTCCAGATGATCGTGGCCCGCTCATCCAAAATTTTCGGCGGCTTGTTCACAGCGTTACGGTGCACCCAAAACCTGCACGCAAAGGCTTCGAAATCGAGGTCAAGGGCAAGCTCGCCGCCCTTATTGGCGGAGTCGCTTTCCCTACCGGGCGGTACACAGGAAAACCCGCCCCGTTAGGCGGCCGCTATGG
>NZ_RZRX01000014.1:0-49017 GCF_003997405.1 Mesorhizobium sp. M2A.F.Ca.ET.042.01.1.1 | reverse complement strand
GACCAACGCCAGCGAGACGGTGGTTGTCTCCGGCGGCGGCACGATCGGTCTTGTATCGGCGGCTGCAGCGATTGGGATGGGAGCAAATGTTGTCGTTGTCGATCCGATCCAAACCCGCCGCGACGTCGCGCTGAAGCTCGGCGCAACGGAAGCGATCGACCCGTCCGCTGCAGCCGACCGGATCAAGGACATCACGCAGGGTCGCGGCGCCGACCTGGTGATTGAAGCCGCTGGCCACAGCGCTTCGCTCGCTGCGGCGTTCGAATACGCCGCGCAGGACGGGCGCATGTCGATGGTCGGCATCAATATAGGCCAGAAAATCCCCGCCAATCTCGGACTCATCCAGATGAAGAACCTCACTGTGCGCGGCTGCATCGGCTCGCCCGGTGTCTGGCCAGCCGCAATCCGCTTTCTGGAACGGACCGGCATCGACCTGTCGCCTATCCAGACCCACCACTTCAAGCTTACCGATGCGGTCGAGGCCTTCGACCTCGGCCAAAATCCGCAAGCCTGCATCAAGGTAACGCTCAGCACGGAAGGACTGAACTGATGGCTCGCCATGCATTGATCGCCGGCGTTTCCGGGATCATCGGCCGACATCTGGCAGAGCGCTTGACGGCGGAAGACTGGATAGTGACCGGCATTTCCCGTCACAAGCACGACCTGCCCAGCGGCGTCACGCACGTAGCCGTGGACCTCACCGACGAAGGTGCCGTCAAGCAGGCTCTGGCCAACATCGACCCAACCGACGTCTTCATAACGACCTGGCTGCGCCAGCCCACCGAGGCGGAAAACTGTCGGGTGAATGCCGGCATGGTCCGCAACCTGCTGCAGGCCATGGATGGGAAGCCGTTGCGACACGTCGCGCTGGTGACCGGGCTGAAACACTATATGGGGCCTTTCGAGGCCTATGCGAAGGCCAGGCCCGTAACGCCTTTCCGGGAAGAACAGCCGCGGCTGGCCTACCAGAACTTTTACTACGATCAGGAGGACGAGGTTTTCGCCGCGGCCGAGCGCCAGGGTTTCGGCTGGTCGGTGCATCGCCCTCACACGTTGATTGGATACGCGGTCGGCAACCAGATGAACATGGCGGCCACGCTTGGCGCCTATGCGGCGATCTGCAAGGAAACCGGGCGCCCCTTCGTTTTTCCTGGGTCGCCACAGCAATATGAGGCAGCAGTCGACGTCACCGACGGCCGGATTATCGCCAAGCATCTCCTATGGGCGGCAACCGAGCCCGCGGCACGCAACAACGCTTTCAACATCGTCAATGGCGAGGTTTTCCGCTGGAATTGGCTATGGCCGAAACTGGCCTCGCATCTCGGCGTCGCCACGGCTGAATATCCCGGCCATGCCCAACCCCTCGAAGAGCAGATGGCTGGCATGGAGCCGGTCTGGGATGCGATTGTCGCGAAACATGGACTTCAGCGGAACCCGCTCAACAAGGTGGTGTCCTGGTGGCACAGCGACGCCGACCTCGGCCGCGTCATCGAGAACTTCACCGACATGACCAAGAGCCGCGACATGGGCTTCACGGCCTACCAGAACTCCTTACGGTCCTTCACCGACGCCTTCGACAAGTTCCGCGCGGCCAAAGTGCTGCCCTAGCGCTTGGGAGAGCGCACTGAAAATGAACGCAACCCCGACGATACCAGATGCTCTTCCCCAGCCGATCGTGAGCACAATGACGCTGGCCAGAAGCTTCGTGACAGTCATCATCTCGACGCTCCTGCTGCTCGTTGTGTGCATGATTTTTGCGCCTTCAAGCATTTCCTTGGGCGCCTTTTCGGGAAGCCTGCCGTTCGCGGCAATCATTGCCATTGTCGGGCTCGGTCAGCTGCTGGTGGTTCAACAGGGCGGATTCGATCTGTCGCTGCCGGGCGCAGTGTCGCTGTCTGTTGTCGTTGCAACACATTACCCGCAGCAAAACGACGCCATGCTTTACCAGGCCGTCCTGCTGGCCATGGCATTTGCGCTGGCCGCCGGCTTCCTTAACGGCACACTTGTCAGCTTTTTTCGGCTCAATGCCATCATCGCCACAATCGGCACCAACGCCCTGCTTTACGGCGCCGTCTTCGCCGTCTCCGGCGGGGTCCCTTCGATCACCACAAACCTGCTCGCGGAGATCGCCGGCGGCGAAACACTTGGCCTTCCGAACTCGATCTTCTTCGCGCTCGCCGCGCTGGCCCTCGTATCCTTCGTCCTGAAGAAGACAGTTGTCGGACGAAGGTTCGAGGCAATTGGCGCCAACCCGCTGGCCGGTCGCGCCGCGGGCCTCAACGTGCGCATTCACCGCATGATGGCCTATGTCTATGCGCAGCTTCTCTACTGCATGGCCGGTGTGCTGGTCGCAGGCATCACGCGCGAGCCGACCGCCTTCCAGGGCGACAGTTTGCTGCTGCCGTCCGTTGCGGTGGTCGTGCTAGGGGGCACCTCCCTTCTTGGCGGGCGCGGCTATCCGATATCCACGGTCATATCCGCTTTTTTTCTGAACCAATTGAGCCAATTCGCACTGGCAGTCGGTGTGCCGTTTTCGGCTCAGACCATCATCCAGGCCTTGGCCTTGGGTTTTGGCATAGGTGTTTACTCGATCCGCTGGACGGTAAACGTGAGGAAATCGACTGGGTCAAAAAATGTGGAGGAAAAACAATGAAATATTCAATTCTTGCGAAGAGCTTGGCATTCTCGGCGGCAGCCACATTCATGGCGCTCGCATCCACCAGCATCGCGCGCGCCGAAGTGCCTTCCTGGTGCGGGCCCAAGAAGGCCACGCTCGCGCTGCTCGACGGCTACGGCGGCAACAGCTGGCGTCAGGTGACGACGGCTTCCGGCAAGCAGACCGTCGAACTCTGCCCCAGCATCACGAAGTACGAATACGCTGACGGACAAGGCGATACACAGAAATCCATTTCGGACATCAAGAGCATGGCGGCGAAAGGTGTCGATGCACTCGTCGTGTTCGGTGACGCCGGTCCCGCCGTCCTCCCTGCCATTACCAGCGTCTTCAAGGCCGGCAAGGTAATCGTGCCCTATCGCGTGGATGTGGGTGGCAAAGAAGGCAAGAATTATTCGAAGTTCATCGGCTCGTCCTTCGTCGATGACGGCGAGACCTGGGGCAAGTGGATCAAGAGCATCCTGCCCAAGGGCGGAAACCTGTTGTTCCTTTCCGGCCCTGCGGGCAACAGTCAGGGCCTGGACGAACTGAAAGGGATGAAGAAAGTTCTTGGTCCGGAATATAAATTCGTCAATCCGGAGCCTTTCGCGGTGACCAACTGGGATCCGGCGCTCACCCAAAAGGTGCTTACGGCAGAGATCGCCAAGGACGCCAAGATCGACGTGATTGTCTCCGACTTCGGACCATCGCTGGTCGGCGCGCTGCCTCTGTTCAACAAGCAGAACAAATCGATCCCGGCCCTGGCGACTTCGGACGGCAACTCGCTCGGGTGCTTCTGGCAGGACAACCAGGCGAAGAATCCGGATTTCAAACTGTTCACTGTCGCCACCGGCAACGACAACGTCCGGCTCGCGGTGCAGTGGGCTGTGGCGCTCGCTACCGGCGGCAAGCCGCCGGCTGATCAGATCTTCAAAGCCCCGGCTTTCGAGGATTCGGTGACCGGCAAGCCGAATACCGTGCAATGCCGCAAGGACCTACCGGGAGCCATTTACCTGTCTTCGGAACTCCCAGCTGAAGACCAGGCCAAGGCCGTCGGCAAATAGGCGACAGACATTGGCAAGCGCCCGGAGGGCAACCTCCGGGCAAATGCTAGCAAGGTTGGATCAGCGGTATGGCGGCACTAAGCATAGAGGCGTCCAGGCCTGAGACGGTGACCCACGGCGACGTGACGATCCGCCTGGCAGGCATATACAAGTACTTTTCTGGCGTCCCGGCGCTGCGCGATGTCAGCCTCGAATTCTATACTGGCGAGGTACATGCTATTCTGGGCGAGAACGGCGCGGGCAAATCGACCCTGATGAACATTATTTCGGGCACTCTTGCCCGAAGCGAGGGGGAGATCAGCTTCGAGGGTCGGCCTATCCAACAAATGACGCCAGAAATGGCCGCCTCACTCGGCATTGCCACTTGCTTCCAGCATCCCGCCATAATCGAGGATCTCTCGGTCCTGGAAAATCTGCGGATGGCGCTGCCCGCGTCGCTTTTTTCCGGCTCCCGGCCGCAGGCGGCGGCCCAGAGCATATTGGCGAGCGTTGGCCTGGATTTGCCTCTGCGTATGCGCGCCGAGGGCCTCACCGTCGCCCAGAAGCATCTGCTCGAAATTGCCAAGGCGCTTGCGCTCAAACCGAAGGCACTCATTCTCGACGAGCCCACCGCGTCTCTCGATCAGGAAGCGACGGATATGTTGTTCGATCGCATCCGTGAAGTCGTCAAGGCCGGCACCTCTGTCATCTACATCACACATCGATTGGCTGAGTTGCGCCAGATTGCCCACCGCGTCACCGTCTTGCGAGACGGTCGCATCCGCGGCGCCGCGCGAGTTGACGATATCAGCGACACGGATCTGGTGCGCCTCATCGTCGGACGCACGCTCGAATCCGCATTCCCGCCGAAATCGCACGGTTCTGGCAAGGACACGGCGTTCTCAGCGTCTGGCATGAGCGGGAAGGGTCTTCACGATATAAGTTTCGACGTGCCGCACGGTCAGATTATTGGAGTAGCCGGCGTCGCTGGCAACGGCCAGTCCGAGCTCATGCGCGTGCTGGCGGGCCTCGAGGCGGGCGGTGGCACGATATCCCTGCGTGGCAAGGCGACCACTCAAGCCGACTTGCTTCGCCAGGCGGCCTTCATGCCATCCGACAGACATGTCGAAGGCGTGGCGAGCGGACTGACCGTCAGGGAGAACGCGACTTTCTCGGCGCTGGAGAAATTCGCGGTCGCCGGCATAGTCAGCTCGAAGGAAGAACTCAGCCGGGTCCGGTCTATCTTCGGCGAGCTGGCCGTCAAGACGCCAAGCATGGAAGCGCCTATCCTGTCGCTTTCCGGCGGCAACCAGCAGAAGGTGGTAATGTCGCGCGCGCTGCTGTCAGATCCCGGCATCATCATTGCCGACGAACCGACGCAGGGTGTCGATGTCGGCGCGCGCTTCGAGATCTACCGTATCCTGCGCAGCGTTTCGGAAGCGGGAACCCCGGTCGTTGTCAATTCTTCGGATGCGGTCGAACTGGAAGGTCTCTGCGACAAGGTGGTCGTAATGTCGCGCGGGCGGATCGTCGAAACCTTGACGGGCGACGAAGTGACCGAAGAGCGGATCGTCGCCGCGGCCGTCCGGGCTGAAACGCATGGCGGCGACAGTGTTTCGAATGCGCGCGCATCAAGGCACGGCGCCTTTAGCCACCTTCTGCAGACTGACAATGCTCCGGCTGTGCCGTTGGCTCTCGTCACCATCCTGCTCGGGTTATATGTCTACAGTCAGAATGAGAATTTTCTGTCTGCCTACAACGTCTACAATATCTTCCTCCTGGCAACGGCGCTCGGCTTCATCGCATTGGGGCAGACCATCGCCCTGCTGATGGGCGGCATCGACCTGTCGGTCGGGCCACTCGCCGGCTTCCTGGTGGTCGTGGCTTCCTTTTTCATCAACGACGACAAGTCGACTTTCGTGATGATCGCGGGCTTCGCGCTGATGTTCGCCGGCGCCTTGATCACAGGTGCGGTGAACGGGATTCTGATACGCTACGCGAACTTCACGCCGATCGCGGCGACGCTGGCCATGTACATCGCGATACAAGGCTTCAGTTTTCTGCTGCGCGACAACCCCGATGGCTACATCAGCAGCACGGCCACGGATTGGATCAACTGGCAGTGGGGACCGTTTCCCGTAGCGTTCCTCGTGCTCGTGGCTATCGCCATCGGCGCCGAACAGGTTCTGAGGCGGACCAAAGCCGGATGGCGCCTGAGGGCGGTCGGTTCCGACGAAGACTCCGCTCGAAGGATGGGCACGCGCGTCGACCTCATTTTCATCGGCGGATATATCGCATGCTCGCTTTTGACCGCGCTCGGAGCGATCATGCTGATGACTCAGATTGGTGTCGGCGACCCTCGCCAGGGTGTGAACTACACGCTTTCGAGCATCACGGCAGTGGTTCTCGGAGGAACGAGCCTTACGGGAGGACGCGGGACCTTCATAGGTACTGTGCTGGGCGCTGTTCTGCTCACCGAGGTTCTCAATGCCGCCACCTTTCTCGGCCTGACGCAGACATACCAATATCTGTTCCAGGGCATCCTTATCGTCATCGCTGCCCTGATCTATTCGACGGTGCAGAGACGAGCGACGCGCTGAGGAACGCAAACCGCCGACATGCCCGACGGTGCGATCCTTTCATGCTCGGATCGCGAACGACCAGGAGGACAAACATGGCCGAAAAAGTATTTGGTATGCACCATATCGGCATCACGGTGCCGGACATCGAGGAAGGCATCGCATTCTTCAAGGCCATCTTCGGCGCGATCGAAGTGTTCCGGACAGGCGCCTTTGATGTCGATGAGAGTTTCATGAAGAACAAGCTGGGCGCATCGGCGCACTCGCGCATCCGGGACTTGGTGTTCCTGCGCTGCGGCGAGGGAACAAGCGTAGAGCTCTTCGAGTATGAAGGCGAGGACAAGCGCGTGGCCCCAAGGCGCCCATCCGAGATTGGCGGGATGCACCTTTGCTTCGAAGTTGACGATGTCGTCGCTTCGGCCGAACGGCTTCGCGCGCAGGGGGTAGAAATGTTGGACGGACCCAACCTGGTCGAAGACGGCCCGCTCGCCGGTTTTCACTGGATCTATTTCCGTGCACCCTGGGGCCAAATTCTGGAAATCGCAAGCTTCGAAAAGCTCGGCTACGAGAACACCTCGCCTCACCGTCTCTGGCGTGCGATGCCCAAGAGTGCGCACGCGTAAGCAGGCAGGATGAGCCGAGGATGTCAGGCGTCAAAAATGGCCGTACGTCCAGCCTCTTCCAGTCGGGACATTTGAGTAGTTTGCTGAATAGGCCAGGTTTTGCAGTCGGCGTAAACGTGAATCGCGCCTGCTACATCTTCGGCGCCCCGGACAGACAGAAGAAGTCATCGGCACCGAGCCCGTCGACATAAGCCTGCTCGAAACGTTGCCGGACGATCGCATTCACCGGAATGGAAATGTGATCGGAGCGGGCTACCTCAAGCACGAGATCGAGGTCCTTCATGATCTGGCTCACCGAAAACGCCGCAGGGTACTCGCCCCTGATTAGGCTGTTTTTCTTGTAGCCGAGCAGCGGGGTGGCGATCGCGCTTTGCGTCATCACCTCAAGCATGTCGGATCGTTGCAATCCGCCCGCTTCGCCAACCGCGAGCGCCTCCGCGATTAGGGCGGAGTTGGCAGCAAGGATCGAATTAATCGCCAGCTTCAGATAACGGGCCTGATCGTCTGCCCCCAGATAGAATTGTCTGGCGCAGAAGACGGCCAGGACTGGTTGTACTTCATCGAAGGCGGACTTGGGTCCGGAGGCCATGGCTGTCAGCTGACCCGCGGCCGCATGGGTCGTTGAACCGGACACCGGAACACGCATGTATGCTGCCCCGGTCGACGCCAATTCACGAGCGACTTTGGCCGAAGCCTGCGGCGACACCGTAGAAATGTCGATGAAGATATGGGCCGGCCCGAGTGCGGCAAGAAACCCCTCGGTCAACAGCCCAAGCAGCGCCGCGTCATCGGGAACCGCGGAGAATATGACCTCGCACGCCGCAAGCTCGCTAAGGCTCCCGCAGGTTGGAAACCCTTCCTTCTCTGCCTTAGCCGCGCCGTCTTCATTGCGCGCCAGTACTGTCACCCGCAGTCCGGCAGCCTTCAATCGCCCGCAGATGGGCAGGCCCATCTTCCCAAGACCTATCCATCCCACGGCTTGGGATATTCCCATCGCCATGATCCATCTCCTCCCAGCTTTATCCTCGTGGTAAACCGGAAGCCTGACCAAAAGTCGTGTTTGATTCCCATTTTGAGAATCATTCGCCCGGCGGTAGGCGGCAGCGATCCTAGGATGCCAGTATCAAGGAAGGGAGGCTTTGATGATCGGGGTACTCACGTTCCTTCGGTCTCAGCCGGATCGGCTAGCGCAGACGATCGATGCATTGCAAAACGTTATCGCCCCGAGTCTCGCCAGCCCGGGCTGCTTGGCGATACAACTTCATGCCGACCCCAGGGATGCTTGTCGATTGATGATCTACGAGCAATGGCTGAGCAAGACCGATTTCGATGTTAACGGGGCCCTCCCTCAATCGCAAAGGTTCTGGCAAAACCGAAGCGACTACCTTCAGGAGGACATCGACATCCAGTTCTTCGAGCTGGTTGCGGATGCATCGCGCGAAGGTGCCGCTGACATCGAGCCGCCCGCAGGAAACTCTCAACCCATACCGCGAAAGCAACCCCCAGGGAGGGCCGAGGCAAGCGAGCTTTGATTGCCATCATGTCGACAACAAAATGACAGGCGGTTGGGAGGCCCGGAAGACATGACCGAATACGAGCTTTTGCGGATCATCAGCTTTCTGGAACGGATGCGCAAACCCTATGACCAGCTCCTGCCGGTCGCCGAGCCGGACCAGAACTGGAACATGGTTATCTTCCTCATGCGCAGCTATCTTCGCGGCCAGACGGTAAGCATGTCGTCGCTCGCGCAGTCGGCCGAGGTTCCCTTCGCAAGCGCCATGCGGCGCATCCATCGGCTGATTGAGCTGGGCGAGGTCGAGAAGCAGGAGAAAACGCCCGGATCGAGGACGTTCTATCTGGTTCCCAGCCTCCGGATGATCGAGAATTTCACGGAGTACGCTCGCAGGGTCAAAGCGCTGCTGGCCGAGACGTTTGGACTGAAATCAGGAAACGGAGACGAGGAAGACTACTACTTCGGCGGCTCCTACCTGGCAGGCCAGATCATCCCGCCCCTCGAGATAATGGCGAGCAGCCAGGACGCCGGCGAGGACCTCAAATTCCTGCTTCACGACGATAACTACTTCGCCTCGATGCGGGACATGTGGTCGGACTTCCGGGCGAAACTTTCATCAAGAAAGAACTTCACGCTTGTACCGCTTCCTCTGCTTCAGGAGGAAGTGTTCGAGAACGCGCGCAGGAAACGCAGCAAGTACGATGTGATCGCGGTCAACATGCCGTGGCTCGGTGAGGCGGTCACACGCGATGTCTGTCGGCCCCTGACTGAGTACCTGGAGAAAAGCGAGATCAATCCTCTCGATTTCCACCCCAATATCTGGGCAACCGGGTCGTGGAACAAGATCCAGTATGGCGTGCCGATCTACTGCACGATCGAAACGCTCGCCATCCGAAAGGATCTGTTGGAGGCCTACAAGCTGCAGGCTCCGACCAACTTCGACCGCGTGATAGAAGTGGGCAGGCAGTTGCACCAGCCGCATCGCGGGCTCAATGGCGTGGTCTGGAATGCCGCGCGTGGCATGCCCATCGCCCATTCCTTCATGTTCTTCATGGGCTGCTGCGGCAGTGCCGTCATCAATCTTCCCACCGCGCGCCTCTACATGGACTATTCGCAGCTCTCGGGTGAACAGATGCGGCCTCGCCTTGCCACCGAAGCCGGGCGAAAGACGCTGGATTTCATGCACAGGCTGCTGTCCATCTCGCCGCCGGACATTCTCGATATCGACTGGAATCGGGGACTCGAGTATTTCATGACGGGCCATTCTGCCATGGCCTACACCTGGACCATGCGCGCCGCACGCTTCGAATATGACATTCGCTCGGCTGTGAAGCGCAAGGTCGAATATCTGGCTCACCCGCACGGACCAGGCGGCACGAGCGTCAGCCCTATCGGTGGTTTCCTGCTGATAATCCCCCAATCCCTGCCGCCGGAGCGTGCCAAGCTGGCATTCGAGGCAATCTCCTGGATGGCCTCGCCGGCGGCAATGAAGGAGCATGTGAAGAACGGATTTCCGGTGGCGCCACGTTTCTCTGTCAGCGCGGACCCGGAGGCAGCCGCCTCGACACCGATCGTCCGCTTTGTCGACCGGCTCGCGAAGAAGAACAAACTGCAGAATTGGCAGCGCCCACCTATCCCCGAATATCACCTTGTCGAGGAAATCCTCGGCTGCGAAATCTATGCGGCCCTTACCGGAGAGATTTCCGACCAGGAAGCGCTGGAGCGGGCGCAAGGTCGCATCGACAAGATCATGCGAGAAGCAGGCTACTACTGACGGCCGGGAGACTGCCGCATGGCCCTTGCCTTGTCGCGCGCCTTGAAGGTCCTGGCGCTCAGGCGGTCCAGCAGTTCTATGACCTCGCGAAGACTGTCATGTGGAATGCCCTGGGTGATGAAGACGACGCGGGTGCGCTCATCCTTGTCGGGCCATTTGTCGAGCCAGGTCATGGTATGAAGCAGGTGCTGCGCGCCCTGGATGACCGCCGGGCGGCCCGGCTCCTCCGCAACATTGACCAGACCCTTTACGCGCAGCAGGCTTGGCCCCAGGTTCTGCGAGATGCCGTCAAGCAGAAACTGCAATTCGGCGCGCGATATCGGTTCGTCCCTTAATAGCACAAACGATTGGATGTCCTTGGCCGCAAGATGATGATGAGCGTGATCGTCGTCATGGTCGTGGTCGTGCCCGCAATCGTCTTGTGACACGTGGGCGGCTTCGGTTGCCTGATAGCGGGACAGTGAGAGCCACGGCCGAGGATCGGCGCCTGGATCGGCTGCGTCGAACCCCTTTGTCGTCAAAAGTGCCGCTATATCCGCAGTCTCCCAAGTCATCTGTCCGATCTTGGCAGCCGGATTGAGACGCGCGAGCACGCTGGGCAACTGCTCCTTGATACCCGGCCCGGCAAGATCGAGTTTCGTGATGCGGATCTGATCGGCAAGAGCGACCTGCCGCACCGCTTCGTCGTGATTTTGGCGCGTCTCTGCCCAGTTGACCGCATCCACCAGGGTAACGATGCTCGCGACGCGGTAAAGGCCGTCGAGCGTCGGCTCCGACAGGAAGGCCTGCACCACCGGACCGGGCTCCGCCAGCCCAGAGGTCTCGATGACCACATTGTCGAAAGGCGGCATGCGTCCCGCCATGCGTGCCTGGTAGAGTTCATTGAGTGTCGACACGAGGTCGCCGCGCACGGTGCAGCAGAGACATCCGTTTTCGAGCACCACAACGGCGTCGCTGGAATTGGCGACCAGCGAATGGTCGAGGCTGACCTCGCCGAACTCGTTGACCACGACAACCGTGTTGTGCAATTCCGGGGCCTTCAGAGCGGCATTGATCATTGTCGTCTTGCCGCTGCCGAGAAAGCCGGTGACAAGCGTCACCGGCAACCGCGCTTGGGTCCGGCCTCCGGCGCCTCGCATCTCAGGACCTCAACTTCGAGAGCATCAAAACACCTCGCAGCCCGGCAGGCCGCATGAGATCAGCCGGTCCGAGGGGAAATTGGTAATGATCTCGCAGCCGTCCCTGGTGACGACCACCTCTTCTTCAATGCGAGCGGCACCCGAGCCGTCCTCGGCACCCTTCCAGGTTTCGAGAGCAAAGACCATGCCTTCCTGCAGCGCCGTGTTCTGGCCGCGGAAGCGCTTGGAAAAGATTGGCCTTTCCCATAGCGACAAGCCCACGCCGTGGCCGTATTGCAGCAGGAATGCCTCTTCCTCATCGCGGTAGCCGAACTCGTGCGCGTCGGGCCAGACGGCGGCAACTTCATCGGGCGTGATGCCCGGCTTGATCAAGTCGATCGAGGCGCTGATCCATTTCGAAGCGGTCTCGTACGCATCGATCTGATGCTTGTTCGGCTCACCGCAGATGAAGGTGCGGTAGTAGCAGGTGCGATAGCCGTTGAAGGAATGCATGATGTCGAGGAAGATCATGTCGCCGGGCTGGATCATCCGATCCGAGAAGGTATGGGAATGCGGCCGCCCGCGTCGGCCCGAGACCGAGTTGACGCATTCGACGCGCTCCGACCCCATCCGGAACAGACGGTCATTGGCGATGGCGACGAGTTCATTTTCCTTGGTACCTGGCCGGATTGCGCGTGCGATGTCGACGTAGGTGGCATCCACCATGGCGGCAGCCATCTTCAATAGTTCTATCTCGTCACCGGTTTTGATCTCGCGCGCGTCAAGAAGCGCCTGCTGGCCGTCGACGATCTCGATGCCCTCGGCCTCGAGCGCGCGGATCATGCCAATTTCCATAATGTCGATGCCAAGCGGTTCCTTCTCGATGCCGTAATGCACCAGTGCCTTCTTGATCTGGCGGGCGAAGTCGCGCGCGACATTCATGCCCGGTGGAATAGCGCCCTGCATGGTGGTGATCGGGGCCGCGACGTTGTCGGCGATCCACGGCGACGAGATCCGTTTTGCCGGAGGTGCTGGATCCCAAAGGAAAGGGGAACCTTCAGCGGGGCACAGCGCGTAGCGGAAAAACTTGTCCCTGGCCCACTCGCCAATATGCGTCGCGGTGACATAGCGGATGTTGTCAAAATGGAAGCAGAGCACCCCGCCGAGCCCGGCGAACTTGATCGCTTCCTGCGCCCGCCTCAGGCGCTCTTTGGAAAGCCGATGATAGTCAATGCCCTGCTCCCAGTCCTTTGCCTGGGCGCCATAGGCGGCGGTGGAATGTGGACTGTTATACTTCAAGGCGATTTCCTCCGATTGTGCTTGCAAAGGGCGAGCGCGAACGGGTCACCGAATGCCGCGCCGCGTCAGCCGAATTCCTGGTCCCAATTTCGTGTTTCGAGCACCGACTTCAGTCGGGACAGAAAGGCCGCGGAATATGCGCCGTCGAAGGCACGATGGTCGAAACTCTGTCCAACCATTCCAAGCATTCGGGGAGCGATGAAGTCTCCCGCCGACGTCGAAACCACTGCGGGGCGCAGCCGGATCGCGTCGCTCGACAGGATGGCGACCTGCGGCGCGTTGATGATCGGCGCTGTGAACTGGGTACCGAACGCACCGTTGTTGGTGATCGAGTAAGTGCCGCCGGCCATATCGTCGGCGCCGAGTTTGCCGGCACGCGCCTTCTCCACCAGCCTGCCAAGGCGCCTGGCGATGCCAGGAACCGTCAGTTCGTCCGCATTGTGTAGCACCGGTACAACGAGGCCCTTATGGGAGAGATCGACGGCAATACCGATGTTGATGTCCGCGCAGCGAATGAGGCGAGTGCCGTCTGTTCGGGCGTTTATGTCGGGGTATTCGCGCAGTACGACGGAAATAGCCTTGGTAATGAAGGGCAAGAACGTCAAGGAGAGGCCATGCTCTGCCTTGAAGGCATCCTTTTGCAGCTTGCGCACGGTATCGATGCCGGTGAAATCCACCTCCAACGCCTGAAACACGTGCGGGATCGTCCGCCAGTTTTCGGCCAGACGGTCCGCTGTCTTCTGCCTTACGCTCGAGTAAGCCACGACCTGGTCCCGCGGGCCGACGAGGAGGCTTACCGGCACCGGAGGCACAGGGGCAGCGGGCGCGGGGTGCGGCAACACTGGCTGGGTCGCCCCTCGTGCGGCAGCATAAGCCTGCACATCCTTCATCGCGATGCGATCGACACCCTTGGTCCTGCGGTCGGCCAACAAGCCTTTCAGGTCGATGCCCTGCTCGGCAATCAGTCGGCGCGCTAAAGGGGTAACGCGCACGCCATCCTGCAGCGCCTTGCCGAAGAGGCCTCGCGATGTGCGAACCTCTTCGAAGGCAATGAGTGACGGTGCGGCCTTGGCTACCTCCCTGGCTTTGTCGCCGATCGGCTTCTCAGCCTCGGGAGTTGCGAGAGGCTCGCTGGCCGACGCGCCGCCCAAGATGGCGACAACCGCACCCACAGGTGCCGTTGCGCCATCGCCGACACGGATTTCCGTGATCGTGCCCGCCTCAATGGCCTCGACATCGATCGTCACCTTGTCAGTCTCGACCTCGAAGAGGCGCTCGCCGGCTGTGACGGTGTCGCCCACTTTCTTGAACCAGCTAACGATCCTGCCTTCGGCAACGGTCTCGCCGAGTTGTGGCATGACGACATTGGCGCCCATCTCAGTCCCCGTTCATGACGCGGCTTACGCGTTCGACAATGCGGTCGGCCGTCGGCAGGGCAATGTCCTCAAGATGGTCGGCAGCGGGCAGCGGAATGTGCGGCGTGGTGATCCGCACGCAGGGACCGTCGAGATCCCAGAATGCTTCGTCCGCCACGATCGAGACGATCTCGGCGCCCCAGCCGCACAGTCGCGGATTTTCCTCGACAGTGAACAGCCTTCCGGTCTTCACGACCGACCCCAGTATGGTCTGCGTATCGAGCGGCACCAGGCAGCGCACGTCGATCACCTCGGCGTCGATACCGTGTTCCGCCGAAAGACGCTTCGCCGCTTCCAGCGCCCTGGGCACCATCATGGCAAGGGCGACGATCGTGCAATCCTTGCCCGAGCGGAGGACCTTGGCGGTGCCGAGCGTGTCAACGATCTCACCGTCCGGCACCTCGCCCTTTACGGCATAGAGCGCCTTGTGCTCGTGGAAGATCACGGGATTGTTGTCGCGCACCGCCGCCGCCATCAAGCCGACGACGTCGACCGGCGAGGATGGAGCCACGACCTTAAGACCTGGGATCATCATCGACCAATTCTCGATCGACTGCGAATGCTGCGCGCCGAACCGAACGCCGCCGCCATTGCCGGTGCGGACCACAAGTGGCACCGACAATTGGCCGTTCGTCATGTAACGCGTCTTGGGAAATTCGTTGGCCACGTAGTCGAAGCACACTGCCATGAAGTCCGAGAACATGATCTCGGCGATCGGACGCAGCCCTGTCATTGCCGCGCCCATCGCCGCGCCGAGAATTGCCTGCTCCGATATCGGCGTGTCGCGCACCCGGCGTGGGCCGAATTCTTCGAGAAGTCCGATAGTGGCTTTGAAAACTCCGCCGGCCTTGGCGACGTCCTCGCCAAGAAACACGACCCGCTCGTCTCGGCGCATTTCCTGCGCTATGGCGCGCGCGACCGCGTCGCGGTATGTCAGTTCCGCCACGCCCAGCCTCCATCGTCATAAACATCAGCGGTGAGGAGCGTTTCGGGCGCAGGCGGAGAAGCCTTGCAAGCGGCCGTGGCTTCGTCGACCTTTTCCCGGCTTCGCTCTTCAATGCGGGAAATCTCGTTCGCCGGGATACCGAAATCGATGAGGCGCTGCCGATAGATCTTGAGAGGATCGCGCTCCAGCCAACGTTCGAGTTCGCCCTCGGGCCGGTATTTGGCGGGATCGGCCCTCGAATGGCCGGAGTGGCGATAGGTAAGGCACTCGATCAGTGAAGGCCCCTCGCCGCTGCGGGCCTTTTCCAGCGCTGCCCGCGCGCTGCGGTAGACGACGTCGGCGTCGTTGCCGTCGATGACAATCCGCTGGAGCCCATACGCGCTCGCGCGATCTCCCGCGGGATGCGGAACCGCCGTGACATCGCCGATCGGTGTGTATTCCATGTAAAGATTGTTCTCGCAGACGAACACGACGGGCAGCTTCCACACGACGGCGAAATTGAGGGCCTCGTGGAAAGCGCCAATATTGGTGGTCCCGTCGCCGAAGAAGCAGACGGCAACATCCGGGTCGCCGAGATACTGCGCCCTCCAGGCCGAGCCGCATGCGATCGGCAGATGGCCGCCGATGATGGCGTAGGAACCCATCACGCCATGCTCGACTGACGTCAGATGCATGGATCCGCCCTTGCCGCGCATCAGTCCGATGTCGCGCAGCATCAACTCCCCAAGCATCTTTTCCATACCCACGCCACGCGCCAGCGTGTGGGCATGGCCGCGATACGTGCAAAAGGATTTGTCGCCCGGCTGCATTGCGGCCCCGAACGCCGCCGCTATAGCTTCCTGGCCTAGAGACAGATGGCTCGTGCCTTTGATGAGATTTTGAAGGAAGAGGTCATACGCCCTCTTCTCGCAATCCCTGATCTCGACCTGGAGCTGGAACATCTCAAGTCGTTTGTCGATGCCGATATCGTCGTTCGACAGGGCGTTGCGCTGTCGCGCGCCCGCTCTTGAAGCTGCCATGATCTAACTCGATTCCTCCCACGCCTGTGATCGGCGCGATCTTGTCAGGATAGGAATCTGCCAGACAAAACCGGAGCTATTGCGATGCAATTTTCTCAGTTTGAGAATCTTCTATCGAGCATCCGCGCGTCAGTGGGCAGAGCCTGCTCTCAAGATCCCCACGACAAGAGGAGATCGTTCTGCCACGGAGGAGCCAATCATGAGGCGGATTGAGGGTCGCGGACCGCGTATCGCTTTCTTGGGAACGGGCGCCCAGGGTGCTTCGATCGGAGCCGATTTCGCGCTTGCCGGCCTCGACGTCACATTTATCGAGCAATGGCCTGCGCATGTCGAGGCAATCCGTGCGCATGGCGTCACGGTCAACCTGCCTGCTGAAACGATAAACGCCAAGGTTCCGGTGCTGCATCTGTGTCAGGTTGCAGAGGTCAAGGAAGCGTTCGACCTCGTCTTCCTTGTGGTCAAGGCTTACGACACCAAGTGGGCCACTCAGTTGATCTCGTCCTGCCTTGCCCCTGACGGACTTGTCGTTGGGCTTCAGAACGGCATGACGCACGAAGACATTGCCGAGGTCGTTGGCCAAGAGCGCACCGTAGGGGCGGTCATCGAGATCGCCTCCAACATGTTTACACCCGGCATCACCAACCGGCAAAATGACCGCACCACCTCCTGGTTCGCCCTCGGCGCCCTCGATGAAGCCACTCAACCTCGCGTGGAGGTCGTTGCCGAGTTGCTGCGAAATGCCGGAAGGGTCGAGGTTACCGACGATATTCGTTCCGCCAAATGGATGAAACTGGTGGTGAATGCGGCTGAACTGCTGCCGTCGGCGATCCTCAATCTGCCACTCGCAGACGCAGCGAGGGCGCCGGGCATGCTCGAAGTCATGCGGGCGGCGGGCTATGAGGCGATGAATGCCGCGCTAGCCGATGGCGCCAGTATCATCCCGATCATTGGCATGCCGCCAGTGACCACAAACCATCCCGAACGCTATGTCGACCGAATCTTCGAAGAGGTCCTCACCACCTTTTCCAAGCCGGACACGCTGACCACGTCGTTACAAGATTGGCGAAAGGGCCGCCGCGCCGAGGTTCAAGAGGTGAATGGCTGGGTTGTGGACGTGCTCAGGGCACACGGACAAAAGGCTCCAGTCAACAGACGGGTTGTGGAACTTGCCGTCGAAATCGAGAAGGGAAGACTTGAAGCGAAGCCTGAGAACGTTGGACTCCTCATCGAAGCCTTGGGGCCGAAAGCCGACCGCAGGTAGAGTGCTCCTATGGCCGAGCATGCTCACGTATTTTCCAGTGGTTGCCGAGATGAGGGCCGGCACGTGCCATCGATCTGCAAGAGCGCTTGTACTGGCTTTTAGACAGTCAGATAAACATTGATGGCAATGTAAAAAACTACGGCGATAAGGAAAAACAACATCCACATGCTGCTGGCTGGTCGCCGAAGGATGGCGGCGATCCGAGCATTCAGGCTATCGGCGATCTTCGTGGTCATGCCCTCGTCGGTACCTGCCTCGCTGAGACGACAGCTCCAAGGAAGAGCTGGCAGCAGATATTTGCCTCAAATCTTGGATCGGTCAACGCGTCTGACTTTTGGTACCAGCAAGAAGGCGTGAGATTGACGAAGAGCGACCTTGATCAGGCGGCCGATATCGCGACGAAAGCCTACCCAACGCGACAATCGATCGCGTGTCTATCTGCTCACTTCTGCAGGGCACATGGTAGGGGCGCGCATTCCACGCGTTGAGCTTCACCGGGAGGCGAAAAATGGATGAATACGAAAAAGGTTTCTTCACTGAGGAGAATTCGTTCGAGGTCGTGATCGCCCGCAACGACAAAGCCAAGGACGAGCGCATGAAGCAGGTAATGGAAGTTATCACTCGCAAGTTGCACGAGGCGGTGAAGGAGATCGAGCCGACGCAGCAGGAATGGATGCAGGCAATCACTTTCCTGACCCGGACAGGCCAGCTCTGCAACGAGTGGCGGCAGGAATTCATTTTACTGTCGGACGTCCTCGGCGTGTCGATGCTGGTCGATGCTATCAACAACCGCAAGCCCACTGGCGCCTCGGAATCCACGGTGCTCGGTCCCTTTCACGTCGCGAACGCGCCAGAGCTGCCGATGGGCGCCAACATCTGTCTGGATGCCAAGGGCGAGGACATGGTGATCCATGGCCGCATCCTCGACACCGAAGGTAGCCCGGTGGCCAATGCGTTGTTAGATGTCTGGCAGGCTAATGACGAAGGCTTCTACGACGTACAGCAAAAAGGTATTCAGCCCGACTTCAACCTCCGCGGGGTGTTCCGCACCGGCGCGGACGGCCGCTACTGGTTCCGTGCGGCGAAGCCGAGATTCTACCCTATCCCGAGTGACGGCACGGTCGGGAAGCTGCTCCAGACGCTCGGCCGACATCCTTATCGTCCGGCGCATCTTCACTTCATTCTCAAAGCTGACGGTTTCCACACACTGACCACCCACATCTTCGACCCCGAGGACCCCTACATCAATTCGGATGCAGTCTTCGGCGTTAAAGAAAGCCTGCTTGCCGAATTCAAGTGGGTGACGGACCCAAGCGCATCAGAGGGGTTAAGCTTTGCCGGGCCGTTTTGGGATGTGGAATATAACTTCGTCCTTGCGTCTGACCGAACTGACCGGACTTGAATAGATTTTGCACCTCGCGGCGCTCGGACCTGCCTGCGCGTAGGGGCCTAACGATGCTACGGCTAAGAGCTACCGGAATGCTCATTGGAATGGCTGGCAACAGATGCAAAGCTGCCGTTGGCCTGAGCTCAACCAGGCTGAATGTCTGACCTTGGGAGCTAAGCTGCCGTTCCGTAGATGCCAAATGCGATCTGCGAACGCATAGACTAAGCTTCTTGAATCGACTTCGGCGAACCGCCTCGTAAGCTATTGGCGAATAAGGATTATGTCAGTCGCTGAGGGTCGTCGTTCTCTACAGGAAATCAATATGTTAGCGGCTGGTTCGCCAACCCGTTTTCTTTGTATTCTCTCGTATGGTCTGGCGAACCCAATGACGATGAAAGAGATTAACTACCGGCTCGGGACAACGAAGTAGCCGCAGCTAAAGGACCCCCCGTGTGAATGGCCGAAAAAGGACGAGAGAAGCTCGACCGATTCCGGGAAGGGTTGCCGCCGTCCTGAGAACACCGCCAACGGAGGCATGCGGTACCGACAACCCCGACGAAGTACCCCACTGGCGAACCTCTAGGACACTGTGTGACTGAAGCTGCAGGCTGGAATAATCGATGTGTTCGCGCGCAAACGGTTTGCCGCGTCGCATAAAGAGCCGGGCCAACCGGAGAACGCTGGATCCGACCGAAAAGACCAGCTACTGTCGGACATCAAAATTGTATGCCGAGGCGCAAGGCGTCCAGCATCGCGGCATGAACCGACCGGCTGCTGACCGCATCGCCGATTTTGTGAAGTTCGAAACCGGAGGCCGGTCGCCCGCGCAAAGGAGCTGAGCCGGTCAGACTTTCGATCTCTGTGACCCCATCGTTTGTTGAGAGGGGACGCAATGCGTCAAAGATATCGTTCACCGGGATCGTGCCATGCTCGACTACGACTTGGGCGCAGATCACGTGCCTCTCGCGACCGGTAAGCAGGTGGCGCAAAACCACTTCCCGGCGCCTGTCTCGCGCACTGACGGACACGAGTTCGTACTCCAGCAGGATCGCGACATCGTGCTCGGCGAGCGCCCTGCGGTAGGTTATGCTCGAATGATGCTCCATCTCCGGCGCGACCGAAGGATCGCGAGCAACGAAAGTCACCGCCTTGCCCATTGCCGCGATCTCCGCGGCGGCCGAGGCAGCAGGATGGCGTCCGGTCGCGTCATAGATCAGCAAGTCGTCAGCCACTTGCGCGGGATTGCCGAGAGCGTCGAAGACGCTGAGGCAAAGCTCGTTTCCCGAAATCGGACCGAAGTCCGGAATGCCGCCGGTGGCGACGAGAACGAGATCCGGCGCTTCGACAAGAATGTCCGGCGCTTCAGCATAGACATTGAGCCGGACATCCACACCGAGGCGCTCAAGCTCGGCAATCCGCCAGTCGACGATGCCGATCAGGTCGCGGCGTAGCCGGGCCTTTGCGGCCAGCACCAATTGCCCGCCAAGCCGATCGGCGGCCTCAAACAGCACGACATTATGCCCACCTTCAGCCAACACCCTCGCTGCCTCCAGCCCTGCCGGCCCGCCGCCCACGACGACCGCCTTGCGTCCCGCATTCGGCGAGCGCTCGATCACCTGCGGCAGCCAGGTTTCGCGGCCCGTTGCCGGATTGTGGATGCAATGCACCGGACGATAGAGACAGTGCGAAGCGCCAACGCATGGACGGATCTGTTCTTGCCTGCCCGACTGCAGCTTGTTGACGATCTGCGGATCCGCCATGTGAGCCCGCGTCATGCCAACCATGTCGACCAGCCCCTGCTCTATCGCATAGCGCGCCGTAGCGACGTCGGCGATCTTGGCGGCGTGGAAGACGGGCAGGTCTGTTTCCGCCTTGAATGCTCCAACTTGGCCAAGCCACGGCGCTGACGGCGCCGACATGCCGGGAATATTGTAGACAAGGAGGTTCAGGCGGGTGTCGAATCGGCCGAAGATGCAGTTGAAGAAATCGACCAGCCCCTCACCCTCCAGCACATTGGCGACTTCGACCGCCTCGGCAAAGCTCAGGCCCTCGGCATGGTCCTCATCGATCGTGTAGCGGATGCCGAGCGGATAGTCCGCCCCGACCTGACTGCGGATCTCCTCATAGACCATGCGGAGGAACCGCATTCGGTTTTCCAGCGAGCCGCCGAATTCATCGCTGCGGCGATTGACCAGCGGCGAAAGGAACTGCCCAATGAGATGGCCGCCGGTCATGGTCTCGATGCCGTCGAGCCCGCCCTCGCGCGCCCGCCGGGCGGCCTGGCCAAACTCACGCACGATACGCGCGATATCGTGGCGATCCATCTCATGGGCGAAGCTGCGGTTGTAGTCCTCTCGGGAGTGGGAGGGGCCGAGTGCGGGGAGCCAGGCGCCGACCGTCGCGTTGGCACGCCGGCCGACATGCGAGATCTGGCACATCACTGCCGCGCCATGGCGATGGATTCGTTCCGAAAATGCCCCAAACACCGGAATGATCGCATCGTGCGATACGTCGAGCTGCGTGCCGCCCCAGCTCGTATCGGCGGAGATGCGGGCAGAACCGCCGAACATGGTTAGCGCAAGGCCGCCCTTCGCCTTCTCTTCGTGATAGCGCTGATAGGCCTCGAGCGGATAGCCGCTCTCGTCGAGAGCAGTCTCGTGGCTGGTGCTCATGATCCGGTTGCGCAGGGTAAGCCGGCCAAGTCGCAGCGGGCGCAGCAGCGGATCGGTACTGGTCGAAGCGGCCGGTCCGCTGAAGGCCCTTTCCTCCACCATCATGTCGCGCTACCTTATGCCCGGCCGAGGGCCTTGCGCATGGCCTGCACGCATTGCTTCAGCGGTGGGGTAGGATCGACATTGTATTTCCAGTTGGTGAGTTCGATCGTCAGCGAGCCCTCGTAGTTCTGGCTGCGCAGATAGCCGACTAGCTTGTCGAGATCGATGATGCCTTCGCCCCAGGCTAGATGGCTACCGGCAGCGTCCGAATCGGTGAAATGGACATGCGCGACGCGGCCGGCGAGATGGGTGAAATAATCCTCCGGCTGCTCACGCGTCATCACCGCACCCGCCACATCATAGACAGCATGCAGCGCAGGGCTTGCCAGCTGGTCCATCAATGCGCGGAGTTCCTTTGCCGAGCGGACTATATTGGCGAAGGAGTCCGGCAGAGATTCCATCCACAGGTCGATCCCGAGTTTCTGCGCGCGGTCGCAAAGGAGAGCCATGGAATCGACGCAGCGCTCCAGCGCCTCCGAGGCTGGCTCGTCGCGATAACCGCCTCCGGCCGTCACCAGCAGGGCCGGCGCGCCGCATTCGACAGCAAATTCCATCGACTCCAGAAAGTAGCGCACCGAACGGTCGCGCAGCTCCTGCTCCTTTGCCGAGATGTTGATGGGATAGATGCACTGCTCCGGGGTGAACGCGACAATGTCGAGTCCCATGCCGCGCAGCTTCTGCCCAAGCGCCCGCGCGTCGGCGAGCGTCTTGTCACCGATGTAGAAATGCGGGGCGGCGGCCCAGAGCTCGATGCGCGACACGCCCGCCTCGCAGACATCGTGCAGAAAACGATCCACCGTATGACGGATATAATGGAAATTCATCACGCTGATGTTGCGCTCGTCGAGTGCCATTGCATTTCTTCCGCTGGGGGCTTCCGCCTGGTCATTCAACCCGGTTCAACGCCTGTTTTGTGAGAGCGTTTTCTCACGCAATACAATTAAAACCATCACGCTGGTCTGTTAGGGATCGGCAGCAGGTAAGCGCAGGCCGAACTGAGTGACCGCCTCCTCCCGGAACCGGGCAATCTGGATCGCCTTTTCCCGCGACGTCCAGCTAAGATGCGGCGCGGCCAACTCTGCGGCCATTTCGGCATGGCTGACGCCGAGATCCGGCTCCCACCCCACAGACAGGCGGCGGCGCAGGATATCCGAAAGCGTGCGGGCCTGCTCATTGAGCACCGCATGGGCGACCGAGGCTTCCGATACGCGGTCCATGTCCGTCACCGGCGGGTATGCGCGACGGAGCGGGCGCGGACATCCAGACGGCTTCAGCCGGCGGGCGACCGCGCGCGTCAGCCGCCGTCCGGCATCGCGGTGGGTCATCAGCAGCCCGCCGGTGAAGAGAAAGACGTTCGGCAGACCTTCCTCGGTAAGATCGTGCTCGAGCACCGCCGGTCCCGACCCCTTGCCGCCTCGAGCAAGGCTGCGCGGCCGCACGCCTGCCCAGGAATAGCGCACATCGTCGCGACTGAGCCTCAGGCCCGGAAACAGCCGGCCCAACTGATCCAGAATGGCGGCGATCTCCGTCTCGCTGGCACGAAACCCTTCGGGCCTGCCATCACAGGGGCAATCCCAAGGGCCGACATAGTGTAATTCACCCCATGGGATCAGGTAGAAGGGGGCGCCCGCGGCCGTGACGGTCTGGAAGCCGATGCCGCTCAGATTATCCGGCAGACGGACAACGATATTCGTGCCCTTTTCGCCGGCGTTCTTGCGAATGTGCCCCGCTCCAGCCAGCGCGGTGATCTCGTCGACCCAGGCGCCCGCGCAATTCACCACAGCGCGCGCCGCCACATCACGAATTCCTTCCGGCGAGTTCAGTGTGACCCGCCACAAATCATTCTCGCGCGAAAGCGCGGTCACCGCCGTATGATTCAGGGCCTCCATGCCAATCGTGCGCGCCCTCATCACTGCATCGACCACGATGCGCTCGGGCCAATGATACTGGTATTCCGTGAAGCTCATCGCGCCGTGAAGGCCTTCGATTTCCATTCCCTTGAGAGCGGCATCCGCTCGCGCCTCTTCCGCGGATAGAATGCGAAGGTCCAACGGAACCTCTCCGCCGTCGCTCGCCGCCATCAGCTTGAAGGCGAGCCGGGCCTTCCAGCCAGGAATGGCATTCTCGCGCGTCAGTGGAACGATGAAGGTGACGGGCTTTAACCGTTCCGGCGCGGCGCGGACAAACTCCGCCCGCCCCTGCATGGCGCGACGCATGAGGCTGAGGCACTCGATCGCGCCGGACGGCCGGGCCAGGAAAGCAGCGATCGATCTGCTGGCGGCGGAGAGATAGCCTAGCCCGCAATGCTGCAGCCGCGAGGTCTTGCTGGACGTGCCGGAGCCGTAGTCGTCGCGCTCGACGAGCAGCGTGCGATAGCCCGCCGCCGTCAGATGTTCGCCCGCGGCCGCCGCGATGATGCCGCCGCCGACGACGACGGTGTCGTAAGTCTGGACCACGTTCAGCCTTTGCCGAGTGCAACAGTAATGCGTTAAAGCTCAAGATGTGAGAACGTTCGCAAGATTCCTCGGGCGGTGTCAAGCCCGCTTGACGGGAATACGAAGGATATAATACGTATTATGACGTTATACAGAAAGGTAAGAGCCATGTCCCTCCCCTCCGCCTTTGATCCCGGCGTCACCGCAGTACTTTCCGCACTCGATCTAAAAGCGGTAAAGCATGTGTTCTTCGTCGCCTGTGGCGGCTCGCTGTCGATCATGCATCCGGCCAAATTCCTCTTCGACCAGCATGCGTCGCTGCCCTCGGACGTCTATAACGCCGCCGAGTTCGTCGCCCGCGCGCCGCGCTCGCTGGACAGGAATTCTCTGGTCGTTCTTTGCTCGATGACCGGCACCACCAGGGAGACTACCGCCGCCGCCGAGTTCTCCCGGTCGAAGGGCGCGATGACCATCGGCCTGACGATGGAGCCCGCTTCCCCGCTCGCCAGGGCGGTCGATCATGTCGTAGGCTTCGAGGCTCCCTACACGACCGGCGTGGCGATCGACGCCAGGAACAGCAACTATTCGCGCATCTACCAGATCGTCATGGGCCTTGTGTCCTTGACCGGCGGCGAGGATCTGACTGAGTCGCTGATCGAAAGCCTTTTTGCCCTGCAACCGGCCATCGACGGCGCCCAGGCCGCCTTCGCACCGATGTTCGAGGACTATGCCCCACGGCTCGCCAAGAAGGACGTGATCTATACGGTTGCCAGCGGCGCCAATTACGGCGCGGCCTATTCCTTCGCAATCTGCGTGCTCATGGAAATGCAATGGATCAACAGCCAGGCGATCCATGCCAATGAATTCTTTCACGGCCCCTTCGAGGTGGT
Organism: Mesorhizobium sp. M2A.F.Ca.ET.042.01.1.1; assembly: GCF_003997405.1. Taxonomy (NCBI): domain Bacteria; kingdom Pseudomonadati; phylum Pseudomonadota; class Alphaproteobacteria; order Hyphomicrobiales; family Phyllobacteriaceae; genus Mesorhizobium; species Mesorhizobium sp. M2A.F.Ca.ET.042.01.1.1. The sequence goes on along the minus strand of NZ_RZRX01000014.1, from coordinate 24,288 downwards.
GGACAAGGATCGTGCCTTCATCCTGATGAAGGGTCTCGACAGCACGCGGCCCCTCGAGGAGCGCGCCGACGAGTTCCTGCACCGCTTCGGCTCGGCGGAGAACATCCTGGTCCTCGATGCCGAAAAGCTCGACCTCTCTGGTATCGACCCTCGGTTCCGGGGCAATGTCGTGCCGCTGATCTTCTTCGATACGCTCTGGCGTTTCGCCTATAAAATCGCCGATCTGCGCCAGCATGAGATGCTCGAGGCACGGCGCTACATGAAGAAGATCGCCTATTGATTAAGCCGGGAGGGCGGATGGAAGACCGAGAACACCTTTTGCCGCTCTATGAACAGGTCCGGCAATCGATCGTGACCGGCATCGAGACCGGCCAGTTCGCCGAGGGCAGCTTCCTGCCCCCCGAACCGGAACTGATGTCGCTATACCGCGTCAGCCGTATAACGCTGAGGCGCGCGATCGGCGAGCTCTGTGCCGATGGCCGCCTTCAGCGACAGCAGGGTCGCGGCACGGTGGTCATGCCACGCAAGGTGCGGCAAACGCTCGTCTCGCTTTCGGGTTTTTCCGAAACCATGGACGGTCTCGGGCGAAAGGCCGGCCACCGCATCCTTTCGCGCGACGACAATCCCAACGCGCCCGCCATCCGCGATCGTCTGCAGGCCGTGTCGCTGATCCGCTTCGACCGGCTGCTGGAGGACGACGGCCGGCCGATGACGCTCGAAACACTCTGGTTCGATGCGGTGCGTTTCCCTCAGGTGATTGAGCCCGTCGCCGCTGGCGGCTCCTTCTTCGCCGCGTTGCGCGACAAGGCAGGCATAGTGCCGGCCCATGCGGAGCGGCAGATCGACGTCGGCCTCGCCTCGACCGGTGAGCGCAGCATCCTTGCCATCAGGGCTGCCCAGCCGGTCTACAGGATAGACAAGATCGTCACCGACGCCGAGGGGCGTCCGCTCGCACTTTCGAAGCTGGTCACGCCAAGCAATCTGGTCAGCTACACGATCAAGACCTGAAAGGTTCGACATGCGCGTTTTCGATGCAGCCGCTGTCCATGCGGCGCTTCCTTGGCCTTTTCTGATCGAGGCGCTGCGCAAGGCGCATCTGGGATCTATGCCCGCCTCGGATGTGGTGGTGCAATCCGATCCCGCCGGCGGCGAAGCACAGTTCATCACCCTGCCCGGCTGGGCGCCGGGCGGGCCGATCGCCGTGAAGATGGTCGGCGTGTTTCCTCAAAATGCCGCACTTCGGCCACCGCAGCCCGCGGTTCAGGGTTTGGTGGCGCTGTTCGACGGCGCGACAGGCGCTCCGCTTCTCGCGGCCGACGGCGCGGCCATGACGGCACGAAAGACCGCCGCCGATTCCGCCCTTGGCTCATCCATTCTGGCAAGGCATGACGTAGCTGACCTGTTGATCGTCGGCGCCGGCGCGCTGGCCCCGCATTTCGCCGAAGCTCATTTGGCGGCACGCCCATCTCTGCGGCGGATCACGATCTGGAACCGCACGGCGGCGCGAGCCGAAGCGGTTGCGGCCCAGCTCCGTGAAAATGGCATCGACGCCGCCGCCAGCGAGGACCTCGAGGGGTGCCTCGCCCGCGCTGACGTGGTGTCTTGCGTAACGATGTCGGACAAGGCGCTGGTCAAGGGCGCGCTCCTGCGCCCGGGCACCCATCTCGACCTGGTCGGCGCCTATCTTCCCACGCTGCGCGAGGCCGACGACACAGCGCTGGCGCGCGGCACGATCTTCGTCGACAGCCGCAACAATATGAAGAGCGGCGGCGACCTTTCGCAGGCGGTCGCGTCAGGCGCGATAACGTGGGAAACCGTTAAGGCCGATCTCTTCGAGCTTGTCCAAGGCAAAATGCAAGGCCGCACCCGCGCAGACCAGATCACTGTGTTCAAGAACAACGGCGGCGCGCATCTTGATCTTTTTACCGCCTCTGCACTTTCGCAAACGCTCGGCTGAGCGTCAGGCGTCGGCCAGGACACGTGCAAGGAAGCCGCGCGTGCGCTCGTGCTGCGGGCGGGTCAGCACCTCGACCGGACGTCCTTGCTCGACAATGACCCCACCATCGATGAAGATCAGGTGGTCCGCCACGTCGCGTGCAAAGCCCATCTCGTGCGTAACCACGACCATGGTCATCCCGTCGTCGGCCAGCTGGCGCATCACCCCGAGAACCTCGCCGACGAGTTCTGGATCGAGCGCCGATGTCGGCTCGTCGAACAGCATGAGGTCCGGCTTCATCGCCAGGGAGCGAGCGATTGCCGCACGCTGCTGCTGGCCGCCGGAAAGCTGCGCGGGGTAATAGTTCGCGCGCTCACTCATGCCGACGCGTTCCAGAAGCACCCTGGCTTCTGCGATCGCGGTCGCGCGCGGCACGCGCCTGACCAGGACCGGTGCCTCGATGACGTTTTCCAGCACGGTTTTGTGCGGGAAAAGATGGAAGCCCTGGAAGACCATGCCCATGCGCTGCCGCTGACGGGCGAGCTCGTTGAAGCTCATCTCATAGAGCTTGTCACCCTTCCAGCGAACGCCGATTGGCTCCCCGCGCAGGAAGATGGCGCCCCCGGTCGGCTTTTCAAGATAATTGAGGCAGCGGAGAAGCGTGCTCTTGCCCGAACCTGAAGGGCCAACGATGCAGGTCACGTCGCCACGCATCACCGCGAGGTCGATGCCGCGCAACACTTCGTGCGAGCCGAAGCTCTTGCGCAGGCGTTCGACCTTCAGCAGCGGCTCGAAGTCGGTATCGGCGTTCATCACAGGGCCTCCTGCTGGCGCGCGAACAGGCGGAAGGGTAAAATCCAACCCTTGTTCTTGTTTGCGGCGGCGCTGTGTTCGGATTTCAATCGCTGCTCGACGGCATGCTCTACGAGCGTCAGGATCGTGGTGAGTGCTAGATACCAGATCGTCGCGACCAGTAGCAGCGGCACCGTCTGATAGGTGCGCGCATAGACCATTTGGGCGGAGTAGAGCAGATCGGGCAGCGCCAGCACGGAAACGAGTGAGGTGAATTTCAGCATCGAGATCGTGTCGTTGCCGATTGGCGGAATGACGATGCGAAGCGCCTGCGGCAACACGATACGGCGAAGCGTCTGGCCGCGCGTCATGCCGAGCGTTGCGGCCGCCTCCGTCTGGCCGACATTCACGGCCTGGATGCCGGCGCGGATCATTTCGGCGGCATAGGCGCTTTCCGTGAAGGCAAGGCCCATGATCGCTGCGCTGAAGGGGGTGATCAGTTCATTGGTGTTCCAGGAGATTAGCTTTGGCCCGCCGAACGGAATACCAATCGAGATCTCTGGAAGCAGCAGCGCCAGGTTATACCAGAAGATCATCTGCACGAGCGGCGGCACGCCGCGGAAGAACCAGATCCAGCCCCAGCTCACCGTCTGAAAGACGCGACTGCCCGACAGGCGCATGATCGCCAGGACGACGCCGATTGCAAGTCCGAGCACCATGGCGAGGAAGGTCAGAAGAAGCGTCATGCCGAGGCCCGACAGGATCGCCGGGTTCAACATATACTCAGCGACCACGCCCCACTGCATGTTCTTGTTGGTGACCAGCACCTGCAGGAAGACGATCGCAAAGATCGTCAGAACCGCGCCGCCGATCCAGTGACCTATCTTCGGCACCGCAATGGGCTTGCAGTCATGGATCGAGCGGTGTGGCGGTCCTTCAGGCATTGTCATTCCTCGCTGCGGTCGTGGCCTTCTGCCCCGGCCCGAACGAAGCCTCGGGCCGGGGAACGCGCCTCACAGATCCGCCGGGTGCTCTTCCGTGATCAGGAGGGCCTTTTTCAGCATCCCGGAATCGTTCAGGCCCCACTTGGCCATGATCTTCTCATAAGTGCCGTCGTTGATCATCGACTGGATCGCATCCGCCATCACCTGGCCGAGCGGATCGCCCTTGCGGACGCCGATGCAGCTGTTGACCGGCGACAGGACCAGGTCCGACACTTTCAGGTCGCCGGTCTGCTTGGCCATATAGGCGAGCTTGACGGAGCCGGCCACTGTAGCTTGGGCGCGATTGGAACGGACGGCAAGTTCGGCCTGGGCCTGCGTGCCATGCGTTTGCATTGTGATCGGCTTGTCCTTGCATTCATTGGCGTTCAGCTTCTCGAGAAGGCCTATGTCCCAAGAGCCGTTCAGCACGGCGACCGTCAAGCCGCAGCCGTCGGTCGGAGTCTTGATATTGAGCTTGCTGTCCTTGGGATAAGCGAACGAGGTGCCGATCTTCCGCTGCGAGACGAAGTCGAGCGTCTTCAAGCGTTCCGCGGTCGTGCCGAAGGAGGAGAAGCCGGCGTCGAAGCGCTTCGATTGCAGTCCCGGAATGATGGCGTCGAAGCTGGTGGCTTCGAATTTGAAAGGCACGCCGAGCCGTTCCTGCATCTCCTTTGCTATATCGACACTCCATCCTTTCAGATGGCCGTCGGAGTCAAGGAATTCGTCGGGGGCCCAGTCGTTGAACACCGCGGCCTTGATGCCGTTTTCCTTGTATTCTTGCGGCAGCGCGTCGTGCAGGGCCGGGATGACATCGGCAAGCGCCGGCATCGCTATCACCGCGCTTAGAATACAGCCGGCCAGAATGGATTTGAACATCACTACCTCCTTCTTGTGATGGACCGATGGTCCCCATCACGTTCTCCCGTGTCTTTCACTTTTGTTGCGAGAACGCTCTCACATATGAGATACTGATAAACAGCATCCGTCAAGCGTCGACTCCAAGAAATGTCATCGCAACATCGGTGACAAAGCCTTTCGGCGCGGCGCCTGCCCGAACGGGGTTGCCGTATCTTTGCAGACCAGACATGATAAATTCTCATTCGATTCCGGCTGGAATGTGAGAAGGGCTGCCACGTGGCTTCAAAAAGCAAGGCGACGATCACGGACGTTGCGCGCGCCGCAGGGGTCTCTACCGCAACCGCGGGACGTGTGCTGGGAGGGTACGGCTACACCAGCGAAGAAAAGAAGGAGCAGGTTCTCAAGGCGGCGCAACATCTTGGCTACCGGCCCAATGCACTCGCGCGCGGCCTGATCACCGGCAAGACCAGGACGCTGGGCGTGGTCGCCGGCGATATCCAGAATCCATTCTACGCTTCGGTTCTGCGCGGCATCTCCAATGTGGCCGAGGCCAATGGCTTCGGCCTTCTCATCACAAATAGCGACGAGGCTCAACAAAAGGAGGTCCATTCGGTCGAGCTCCTGGCGCAAAAGCAGGTGGACGGGCTGATAGTCACCCCCAGCGACACGCGCAAGGCGCGGCACCTGCACAATCTGAGAGCGATGGGCATGCCCCTGGTGCTGATCGACAGGACCGTCGCCGGCCTGCAGGTCGACCGTGTTGCGACCGACAACATTGCCGCCGCCGAGCACGCCGTGCGCCATCTGATCGCAGCCGGGCATCGGCGCATCGGCATCGTGGCGGAACTCGCCGACGAGGAGAGTGCCAGGCTGGACATTTTCCTAGCGCGCGCCGTCGTCGGCGACCCGATCGAAAGCGAGACGCTTTATCCGAGTTGGCAACGCCTTCTCGGCTATATCCGCGCGCATCGGATCGAGGGCCTGCCCGTCGACCCGCGTCTGACACTGCGCGCCGGAAGCTATTCCGCGGCCGCCGCGCAAGCGATCGTCCCGCGCTTGATGACGGCGCCTGATCCGCCCACAGCCCTGTTCACGACCGACGGCACCATGTCCGAAGGCGCGATGCGCGCGCTGAGCGAGTTGCGAGTGTCCATCCCGCAGGACCTGTCGCTGGTCTGTTTCGACGATCTCGACTGGATGAGCTTCCATCGTCCGGGCATCACGACCGTTGCGCAACCCCGCCTTGCGATGGGCGAGGCGGCGGCGCGGATGCTGTTGGAGCGCATCCGGGGTGAAGATTATCCGCCGCGAACCGTGTTGATGCCGGCCGAATTGATCGAACGTGGGTCCGTCAGCCGGCTTTGACCGGCTTGCCATTTATAAGACACTACGGTAGTTGAGAACGTTCTCACTCCGGAGAAAGTGGCTGATGTCCCGCCCCGTCAGAATATTCGCCTTCGGCGACAATGTGGTCGATTGCTACCCTGACCGGAACCTGATGTACCCCGGTGGGAACTGCGTCAACCACGCCGTTTTCGCTCGCCGCGCAGGCGCCGAGACGGCCTATGCAGGCGCGGTCTGCGATGACGATGCCGGCCGCTTGATCAAGCGGGCTCTGACTAATGAGGGGGTGGACGTGTCCTCGCTTCGGGTCGAACAGGGACAGACCGCCTATTGCCTGATCGAGACGAGGAATGGTGACCGGGTCTTCGTCGGGGCCAATCTCGGCGTCTCCATCGTCGCACCCTCGGCAAGCGACATGGCGCGGCTTGGCGATTTCGATGCCATTCACACCGGGCGATCGAGCCATGTCGACGCATGGCTACCGCGCTTCGCCCGGGCGACGAAGGTCTCATACGACCTGGCGACCGCTCACGACCCGGAGCGCATTGCGCAGGTCGCGTCGCATTGCTTCCTCCTCTCCTTATCGGGCGGCGAAAAAGCCCGCGCCGACGCCCTGGCGCTCGGCCGGCACGCTCTGTCGGGCGGCGCGCGCTGGGCGCTCGTCACTCGAGGTATCGAAGGCGCTCTTTTGATGGGCGAGTCGGGCGTGTTCGAGGCGCCGGCCCAGCCCGTCGAAGCGGTCGATACCCTGGGGGCGGGCGACACGTTCATTGCGAATGTTCTGGTCGGTCTGTTGAATCGCGACAGGCCCGACGCCATCCTCGCGAAGGCGGCGGAGGCGGCGGCGATTACATGCCTGACGAGCGGTGCATTCGGCTATCCGGCAACCATGAGCGTGGACCTCTCAAAAATGATGACGCTCGACGAAATCTACCGCACCACCGAGCCCGCAGCGGCTCCTCAATAGATTCGATCTTCGCAGCCTGAAATGCCATAGGGCAAACCTCGCCATTGCCCGCCTTGCTCGCCGCCTTCGTTGCTTTAGAAGGCGCCAAAATCCTTCCATGTTCGAGTTGCCGCGCAAAAGCTGCCGTTCACAGCATAGGCCGCTGCCGGCAGGTCCGCGTAGACCAGTCCCCCTTGCGCGATCAAACCGCTGTTCCAAGACCCTTCGGGCAGGCAGAGGTGCGAGATGCCCTGTGGGGCGGTGCGATTCAGTCCCGGGTATGGCAGTCCCGAGAACGAACTGCACGACGTCGTCATGGCTGGGCATGGGCATCTGTTGCTCCTGTCAATAAAAGAAATCAGAGAACTGACCATTCGCGGCCGCGGGGCGTAGCAGACCTCTTGCTCGATCTACACGTGCTGCCTACGATACATTCGTTTGGGCTCGACAGTCCCACTCGGGAACCGAACCTTATCCACAGAAATATTTTGTTGGTATTTCTGTTGGTAGCAGCTGCGGTTGAGCTTCCCCTAAGCATCTGAAAGCAAAATAGGATTTTCTTTACTTGGATTCCGCCTCTGGCATCATCAACTTCAGGTTGCGCATCCCTGCACCTAAACCTTTGTTTTCGTACTCGACTCCGTTAACCGGAACCGAACCGGCGCTTGAGGCGCGTGAGGTCGCGACGGCATTCTGGCCACGCCCACCTTGCCAATGAAAACACCTGACTGTTTCCGGCTGGCTGTTGCGCAGAAAGAGGCAACCAGTGTCTGCCCTCCGCGTTGGTCATCATGTTCAGTCGGGAAGATTCGATGCCGCTCACCGCTTTTGCCTTGAATTGCACACTCAAGACGCCTCGGGACGATGACGAGTCCTCGACCGATCGAATGCTTGCTGAGTTGACCAAGGCCTTGGCGGCACATGACGTCGGATGCGAAATGGCACGTGCGCTCGCCCACAACATCAAGCCCGGCGTGCTCTCCGACATGGGCGAAGGCGACGACTGGCCGAAGCTGCGGGAAAAGATCCTGGCCGCCGACATCTTCATCCTTGGCCTGCCGATCTGGATGGGGCAGCCGTCATCCGTTGCCAAGCGCGTGATGGAGCGGATGGACGCATTCCTGTCCGAGACCGACGAGAGCGGACGCATGCCGGCCGCCGGCAAGGTCGCGCTGGTGGCGATTGTCGGCAATGAGGATGGCGCACACCACTGCCATGCCGAGTGCTATCAGGCGCTCAACGATGTCGGCTTCACCGTTCCCGCCAATGGCGGCGTTTACTGGGTTGGAGAAGCGATGGGCGACGTCAACTTCGTCGATCTTCCCGGGACACCGGAGAAAGTCGTCAGCATGATCAAGATGGCGGCTTCCAACGCCGCTCATCTGGCCGCGCTCTTCAAGACGCAGAACTATGCCGGTGTCCCTGCCGGCGATTAATGTCTCTCCTATCGCCCGATCAGCGTCAGCCCGAACAGGATGATCAGCCAAAGCCCGGTGGCCGCGACGGCCAGCCGCGGCAACGTGCCGGTCAGATGCATGAACAGCATGGCGATCAGGACAGCCTTCGCAGCGGCGATCGCCAGGTTGAGCGCGACGTTGAAACCGCCCAGATCAAGAAATGACGAGCCTACCGTCAGCGCCAGCAGCGCGAGCAGGCCGAGATAGCCGAACGTGAGTTTGCGCAGTTCGCTCATCGGTTGATCAGGTAAAGAACGGGGAACATGAACACCCAGATGATGTCGACGAAGTGCCAGTAGAGGCCTGTGGCCACGATCCGGCGCAGGCGGTTGGCGGGGCTGGCTGTCCGCCAGAGCGCGATCATGCCGGCGATGACCACGATGCCGCCGATCAGGTGCAGCGCATGCAGCGACGTCATCGTGAAATAGAGGCCGAAAAAGAATTCGGCATGAACCGGATCCGGCCCGGCATAGCGGAACGGCAGGCCGAGGAGCGGCGCCAGACCGTCGTGGATTTCCTTGCCATATTCGATCCCCTTCACGACCAGGAAGCACACGCCCAGGCCTGAGGTGACGACCAGCGCCCAGACCGTCGCGCGCCAGCGCCTCTGCAACGCAAGCCTGTGCGCCAGCGCCATGGTGAAGCTGCTGGTGATCAGCACTGCCGTGTTGAAGGTGCCAAGCGGCAGCGAAAGGCGTTTCGAGGCGGCCGCGAAGGCAGGGCCGAAATCGATATGGGCGATGAGGAAGACGAGGAAGATCGCGCCGAACAGCATCGCCTCGGAGCCGATGAACACCCACATGGCAAAAGTGTCGGCGCGCCGCTCGCGTTGCGGCGTGTCGAAAACGACGCTTTCCGTGCCGCTCATCCCGCTGCCTCCTCCCGGTGCGGGCTGAAGCGCTCATGCTCCAGCCCCTTCATGTCATAGGCATAGGCCGGTCGCGTTACGACCGGCATGGTCTCGAAATTATGCGGCGGCGGCGGTGAACCGGTCTGCCATTCGAGCCCGGTGGCGTTCCACGGATTATCGGGCGCCCGGGCGCCGCGAAACAGCGACCAGCCGAGATAAAACAAGGGCATCAGATATCCGATCGCCAGCACCACCGCGCCGGCCGAGGACAAGACGTTCCAGAACTGGAACTCCGGCGGATAGGTGTGATAGCGGCGCGGCATGCCGTCGAAGCCCAGCACATATTGCGGGAAGAAGGTCAGGTTGAAGCCGATGAAGGTGACGGTCGCCGCGATACGCGCCGACGTTTCCGAATACATGCGGCCGGTCAGCTTCGGCCACCAGAAATGCAGGCCGGCCATATAGGCGGTCACCATGCCGCCGACCATGATGTAGTGGAAATGCGCGATGACGAAATACGTATCGTGGACATGGACATCGACCGCCAACGCCGCAAGGAAGAGCCCGGCCAATCCGCCGAAGGTGAACAGCGCCAGGAAGAACAACGCATAGAGCATCGGCGCCTCGAAGCTGATCTCGCCCTTGCGCAGCGTGAGGCTCCAGTTGAACACCTTGATCGCCGACGGGATCGCGACGCAGAAGGACAGGAACGAGAACACCACGCCGGCATAGGCCGACTGCCCGCTGACGAACATGTGGTGGCCCCAGACCAGGAAGCCGAAGACGGCGATCGCCATCGACGACATCGCCACCGCCTTGTAGCCGAACAGCGGCCGGCGGCTGAAGCAGGGCAGCACCTCCGACACCACACCCATGCCGGGCAGGATCATGATGTAGACGGCCGGGTGCGAATAGAACCAGAAGAGATGCTGGAAGAGCAGCGGATCGCCGCCGAGAGCGGGATTGAAGATGCCGATGCCGAAGACGCGCTCCAGCACGATCAGGACCAGCGAGGCGGCGAGCACCGGGGTTGCCAGCACCATCACCAGGCTGGTGGCGTAGAGCGTCCAGACGAAGATCGGCAGGCGGAACCAGGTGAGCCCGGGCGCGCGCAACGTGTGCACGGTGACGATGAAGTTGATGCCGGTCATGATCGTCGAGAAGCCGACGATGAAGACACCAAACGCCGCGGTCGAGACCCAACCATTGGCATAAAGGGTCGATAGCGGTGTGTAGAAGGTCCAGCCGGTGTCGACGCCGCCGGCGACCACCGCAAACAGCGCGAACAGGCTGCCGAAGATGAAGACGTACCAGCTGGCGAGGTTGAGCAGCGGGAAGGCAAGGTCGCGCGCGCCGATCATCAGCGGCAACAAGAAATTGCCTAAGGTCGCCGGAATCGACGGGACCAGGAAGAACCAGACCATGATGATGCCGTGCAGCGAGAACAGCCGGTTGTAGACATCGTCGGAGACGAGATCGCCGGCCGGTGTTGCAAGCTCGATGCGCATCAGCACGGCCATGGCGCCGCCGAGGAAGAAGAAGGCTGTCAGCGAGATGAGATAGAGCCACGCGACGCGTTTGTGGTCGGTGGTGAGCAGCCACGCCCGCGGACCGCTTCCCTCCTCCAGATATGTGCCCTGCATCGCCGCGTTGGTCATGGCCTGGCTCCAGCCGTTGGTTGCGGCGAAAGCGACTTCAGATAGGCAAGCAGCATCTGCAGCTCGCCCTCGTCGATGACGCCGTCGAAGCTCGGCATGACCGGCTCGTAGCCTGCGGCGACCTCCTTTTTCGGGTTGAGAATGGAGTCGCGCAGGTAACGCTCGTCGGCGATGACCGTCTGCTGATTGTCCAGCGCCACAGGACGGCCGAAGACGCCGTCAAGCGACGGCGCCCTCACCTTGCTGCTCGCGCCGTGGCAGCCGGAACAGCCGAGCGCCCGAAACAGCTTCTCGCCGCTCGCGGCAAGCGTCTCGCCTTCGCCCTGGCTATTCAGCCACGCGGCATATTGCTCGGGCGCCATCGCGGTCACCCAGCCGCCCATTTCCGAATGCTGCGTGCCGCAATATTGGGCGCAGAACAGATGGTAGCGGCCGGGCTGGGTGGCGATGAACCAGATATGCGTCGTGCGGCCTGGCAACGCGTCCTGCTTGATGCGGAAGGCCGGCACGTAGAAGGAGTGGATGACGTCCTGCGCGGCGAGCGACACGACCACAGCCTTGCCGACGGGAACATGCAATTCGTTGATCTCGCGCTGGCCGCCGGGTTGCCTGAACTCCCACATCCACTGTTTGCCCAGACCGCTGATCTCGAGCGCGTCGGCCGGTGGATGGTCGCGGCGAACGAAGAGCGTCGCGCCCCAGCCGAAGAAGATGAAGGCGATGACCAGGCTGGCGACGGTCCAGCTCATCTCCAGCGGCAGGCTGCGGGAACGCTTGCCTGTTCGATCCGCATTTGAGCCGACGCGGTATTTCACGGCGTAGCCGACGACCAGCCCGGTGAGCGCCAGTCCGAGAACGGCTGAAAAAGCAAGCAGCGTGTAGAACAGCGCGTCGACCTGGCCGGCTTCGGATGAAGCCTCCTGGGGGAAAAAGGGGACGCCGAAGCTCACCTCGCCCTCCCCCAGCCTTGCCATAGCACCGTCACGCCGAGACCGAACAGCGTCGCCAGGCTCGCCACTTTCAGAGCCGCCCAGATCGCTGGCGTGTACTGGCCCTTCGAACTGTCGAAGCCAGCGCAGAGCAGGAAGACATGATCGGCAATCGACCCGAGCCTGTTCCCCGACGCTTCGATCAGCGCGAGCTGGAGATCACGCGGCGTGAAGGTCAGCGCCGGCAGCACCTGCGAAATTCGGCCCGTTGGGGTAAGCGCGATAACCGCTATCGGATGAACGAACTGATCGATGCCCTTGCGCCGGTCGAACGTGATGCCGGCCTCTTTAGCCAGCGCCGCGCCGGCGCCATCGCTGCTGGTCAGGAAGCGCCAGGCAGCCAGGCTTGCCGGACCGGCTGCGGAAGCGATTTCTTCTTGCGCCGTGATTGCGTCGGCCGGTGTCTCCCCGGAATCGATCGAGATGAACAGCGCGCGGTAATCCGCCGGGCGAAGCGATGTCTTGTTCAGGTCGGAGGCGACGGCCTGCTGGGTGACGCCGCACAGGTTCGGGCATTTGTCGTAGCCGAAGATGACCAGCGCCGGATGGCCGCCCAGCGTTTCGCGAAGCGTCTGCTTCCGGCCTCTGGCGTCGATCAATTCGCGGTCCAGCGTCAGCTGCGCACCGAGCTTCGGATCGAATGTCGGTCGCTCGGCGGCAAGGGCCGCCCCGACAACCAACAGACAAAGCGCGGCTAACAGGCTTCTCATCGCCCTGCCTCGCCACTTTGCTGCTGGCAATTCTGGGCCTGGGGTGTGCGGGGAACTGCAGCCGCGAGCAGGCTGCAATCGCCAGGTTCCGGGGCTGCGGTGTCGGGCTGGGACCAATCCGGCAAGCCGTTGCTGACCACTGCCCACATCGCGTCGTCGATCGGAATGCGAGCGATGCCGGCCTTGCGGTCGACCCAGCCGAGCATTTTCAGCTGGCGATCCTCCTCGGCGCGGAAGCTGACAAGATCCTGCCTTGGCGCGCTCTGCAAATCAGGAGCTTCCGGACTGGCGTTCTCGGGTTGCGGCAGCCAGCTTGGCGTGGTGTTGAAGAGGACCTTCATGCAGAGCGCGGCCAAGGCCAGAAACGCCAACAGCCCGCCGCCGAATGCGAGCAGCACCCTTGGCTGGACATCGCGCGTCTCGGGATGGCGGCGAGCTTTAGCCATGGGCGGCCTCCCGCTTCCACCAGACGATCGTGTTCGGCCGGCGGAGCAGGAAAAGGAAGACTGCCAACCAAAGGCCTCCAACGCAGGTCCAGGCGGCAATGTCGCGCCAGAATCCGAACGGACCACCGGCGAAGAGCGGTGGTCGAATGCGCCAGAACACATCGGCGAGATGGCCGGCCAGAACTATGCCCGCCAGCCAGATCAGGCCGCCATGGCTGCGCTTGAGCTGCCGGCTGAGCGAGCTCGCGAACACAGCCGCCTGCAAGGCAACCAGCAGCCACAGCAGATACTGCCAGCCGCCGGTGGCGCGGACGATGTACCAGCGGATCTCGTCCGGAAGGTCTCCACCCCAAACGACGATCCACTGCATGAAGGCAAGATAGATCCAAATCAGCACCAAGCCGAACTGCATATTGGCGAGATCTTCGCTCAATGCGACATCTTCCTCGCCGCCGGGCAAGACCTCCACCGCCCGCCTCGCCGCCAGCACGAGGACGGCAAGCGCAAATGCCCCGACCACTTCGGCCGCCGCCTCGCAAAGCGCGTAGATGGTCGAGGTGAATTCCGGCTCGAGGGACAGCACCCAGTCGATCGAAAAGACGCTGACAGCAAGCGCGTGGAGGATCAGGCCGAAAGCATATTTCCTGCCCTTGCCGGTCTTTGCGGAATCCTCCGCAGTCGAGCCTAGCATCATCCAGGCGAGAACGACCCAGATCGCGGCGCAGACGGCGAAGCGCAACAGGAAGAACGGCATGTTGAGATAGGCGAGCTTCTCGCGAACCTTCTCCGGCAACATCGCGGAGTCGGCCCCGGCCCAAGGAATGACCAGATCGAGCCTCATCAGCACCGGCAGGAGCAAGATCAGCGCAAGCGGAAGCATCGCGATCATGATCCGCAAAGGCTGACGGACCGCCTCGCCCCAGCGGCCGCCGGTCAGCCCGTGCACCATCAGGATCGTCAGCGCGCCGAGTGGAAAGCTGAGCACGAAGATGGACGCCGGAAGCCAAGCGCCCAGCATTGCCTTGGCATCGAGCGACACCCCAAGCCCGCACAGGACAAGTCCCGCAATGCCGGCGGCCAGAAAACCCTGCTCAAGGCGGCTCATGGCGAGGCCTCCGCTTCGAGCCGTGCGCGCAAGGCCTGTGGGAGTTCGGCGACGGGTGCGTCGCGCGAATATTGCAGGGCGCGGATGTAGGCGACGATCGCCCAGCGGTCCTGCGGCGGCACCCGCGCCCCGTAAGAATACATGGCGCCATAGCCGTTGGTGATGACGTCGTAGAAGTGCCGGTCCGAAGCCTTGCGCAGCCCATCCTGATGGTAGCTCGGCGGCGCCGGGAAACCGCGCTGGACGATCATGCCGTGACCGTCGCCGGTGCGGCCGTGGCAGGGGGAGCAGAAGATATCGAAACGCTGCTGGCCGCGCTGCAGCAGCTCGATCGTGATCGGATAGGGTATCCGCTGCGGGGTCGGCGACAAATCGGCGTCGCGCGTGACCGTGCCCGCCAGTGGCGTGCGCGCAGACATGCCGTCGGCGAATTGGTTGCTCGCCTCCAGCGGATCGTAACGCGGCTGGTCTTCCATGTCCTGCCGGCAGCCGGCGATGGCCAGCGCACCTAGCATGAGCGTGAGGCTGAGGCGGCTCACGCCTCGACCTCCTCGACCGTTTCGGCGCCGAGCCGCGTCAGCTGGCCCCTGGTCACGCCCTTGCGGTATTGCGGGTCGGCCGCTTCGATCAGCAGATAGAACCTGCCGCCGCGCGCATAGCTGAAGCTCTCGGCGTTGAAGACCGGATGATGGTAGCGGGGCAGGCCGTTGGCCGCGAGCAGGCCCAGAAAGCCGGAAAAGGCGGCGCCGAGGATGCCGGCCTCGAAAGCGATGACGACGAAAGGCGGCCAGGAATGCAGCGGCCTGCCGCCGACATTGATGGGATAGTCGACTTCGACGGAATACCGGATCAGCGCATAGACGAGAGCAGCACCTGCAATACCGCCGGCGAGCACGACCCAAGGCAGGCGCGTCTTCGGGATCTCCAGTATCCCGTCCAGCTCCTTCATCGGAAAGGGCGAGAACGCATCCATGCGACGATAGCCGCGCTCGCGCATGCCGCGCGCGGCCTCAACGAGCGCTTCGGGATCGGCAAACGCCGCCATGAGACCGTAGAGGCTCATCTGAGCTTGCCCTCTTCTTCGGCCAACTCCTCGACTTCGAAGATGGTGATCGCCGGCAGGATGCGGATGAACAGGAAGACGAGCGCGAAGAAGGTGCCGATCGAACCAAACAGGACGCCGAAATCGAGCCAGGTCAGCGACTGCTCGCCCCAGGCGGACGGCAGGTAATCGCGGCTTGGTCCCGTCACGACGATAATGTAGCGCTCGATCCACATGCCTGTGTTGATGGCGACGGCGATCGCGAACAGCAGCCGCATATTGCGGCGGATGCGCCTGAACCACAGCAGCTGCAGCACGCCGCAGTTCAGGCCGAGCATTGTCCAGAACAGCGGCGCATAGGGACCCAGAGCGCGCTGCGCCATCATGGCGCGTTCATAGGGCTCGCCCGAATACCAGGCGAAGAATGCTTCCGAGACATAGCCATAGGCGACGACCATGCCGGCGGCGATCATCAGCTTGGCGGCATTGTCCATGTGACGCGGCGTGATCAGGTCCTCGACCGAGAAGGCCCAGCGCAGCGGAATGGCGATGGTAAGCACCATGGCGAAGCCCGAGAGCAGCGCGCCGGCGACGAAATAGGGCGGGAAGATCGTCGAGTGGTAGCCGGGCGTGATCGCGAAGGTGAAGTCGAGCGAGACGATCGAATGCACCGAAACGACCAGCGGCGTGGCCAGGGCCGCGAGCAGGAAATAGACGGTCTGGTAGCGCGACCAATGATAGGCCGAGCCGCGCCAGCCGAGCGCCAATATGCCGTAGAAGAGCTGCGCCGGTCTCGACCTTGCGCGGTCGCGCAGCACCGCCAGGTCGGGCAGCAGGCCCATGTACCAGAACAGCAGCGAGACGGTCGCGTAGGTTGCGATCGCGGCGAAATCCCAGACCAGGGGACTGCGCCATTGCGGCCAGTGCATGTGCACATTGGGCAGCGGCAGAAGCCAATAGAAAAACCACGGACGGCCGAGATGCAGGATCGGGAACAGCCCCGCCATCGCGACCGCGAACAGGGTCATGGCTTCGGCGAAACGGTTGATCGAGGCGCGCCATGGCTGTCGTAGCAAAAGCAGCACCGCCGAGATCAAGGTGCCCGCATGGCCTATGCCGATCCACCAGACGAAGTTGGAGATCATCGTGCCCCAGACCACGGGCAAGTTGATGCCGTAGGCGCCGACGCCGACGGAAATCAGATAGGTGATCGAGTAGAGGAAGAACAGGACGAGCAGGAAGCAGAGGAAGAACGCCGTCCAGAAATGGCGCGGCAAGCGGCCGTTGAGCACGATCGAGCCGATGCGCCCGCTGATCTCGGGAAAATCGTGGCGGCCGCGCAGGACGTCCAAGCTGTTCGCGGTCGCCTCAGCCATCGGTCGCCTTGCCCGGCTTGGCAAGCTTGCCGTTCGGATTGGAGATCTTTCCCAGATAGGTGGTGCGCGGCCTTGTGTTCAACTCCTCCAGCAGCGCGTAATTCTGCGGCGCGCTTTTCTCGCGGACGACCTTTGCGTCTTTCCTGTTGCGGTCGCCGAAGGTGATGGCCTGGGTCGGACAGGCCTGCTGGCAGGCGGTGACGACTTCACCATCGGCAATGTCGCGATTTTCGATCTGCGCCTGGATGCGCTTGGCGCTGATACGCTGGACGCAGTAGGTGCATTTTTCCATCACGCCGCGCGAGCGCACGCTGACATTGGGGTTATGAACGCCCTGCTCCGGCCCGGCTTCGTCCTTGTCGAATGACTGGTGGTCGAGGAAGTTGAAGCGCCGCACCTTGTAGGGGCAGTTCTGCGAGCAATAGCGCGTGCCGATGCAGCGGTTGTAGACCTGCGCGTTCAGCCCATCATGCGTGTGCACGGTTGCGTTGACCGGGCAGACCACTTCGCAAGGCGCCTTCTCGCAATGCATGCATGGCACCGGCTGGAAGAAGGTCTCGGGCGCATCGAGCGGTCCGGCATAGTAGCGATCGACACGAAGCCAATGCATTTCGCGGCCGCGCTCGCATTCGTCCGGCCCGACCGTCGCGATGTTGTTTTCCGCCTGGCAAGCGGAGACGCAGGCCATGCAGCCGAGGCAGGCCGAGAGGTCGATCGCCATTGCCCAGGCTTCCTGATCGTAATGCCAATCAGGATAAAGCGACTCCGTCGGGGCTGGCGGCGCATCGTTGCGGACGAAATCCGGATCCTGCCGGAATGCATCGAGCGACGCGTGGCGCACGATGGCGCGGCCTTCCATCGCCTGATGATGCTGTGTCGTGATGACCCGCGCGCTGTTCTCGCGCGGCGTGATTACAGCGCCGGTCGCCATCCATTCCGCCGCGCCGCGCAAAGGGAACGCATCATAGCCTTCCGACAGCGCGGCAACGGAGCCGGCCTTGCGCCCGAAGCCGAAGGAGAGCGTTATCGTCTCATCCGGGTGGCCGGGCATGATCCAGGCCGGCGCGTCGACGCTGGCGCCGTTGGACGCGACATTGACGACGCGGCCATTCTCGATCTTCAGCCGCTCCGCGGTGGCGGGCGAGATGAGCGCCGCATTGCCCCAGACGATCTTGGTCAGCGGCCGCGGCAGCTCCTGCAGCCACGACGCATTGGCAAAGCGGCCATCGCGCAGCCACGGATCGGCGACGAACCGTATCTCGATGCCGTCGGCGGCCTTCGCCGCCGGTCTCAAGCCGCCCAGATCAGGCGGCACGGTGACGGATACGGGCCTGGCGGCGCTGTTCGACATGACGCCGTCACGCAACGCCTTCTTCCAGGCATCGTCATCGAGCGCTGCCCAATGCTGCCGGACGATCGCCAGCGGATCGGTCTCGAACTGGCCGCCAAACACGGCGAGCAATTCATGCATGGTCTTGCCATCGTAAAGCGGCTTGATCAGCGGCTGCACAAGCGAGGCGGCGCCGTCATGGGCGCGGATGTCGCTCCAGCTCTCGAGCTCATGCGCCGCCGGCACATGCCAATGCGCCAGGAACGCGGTCTCGTCACGATAGAGCCCGTGATGGACAAGCAGCTTCAGGCTGGAGAATGCCTTATGCGCATCGAGCCTCGCTGGAGCCGTGTGCAGCGGGTTTGCGCCCAGCACCACGACCGTGTCGATCGCGCCATCGCCGATTGCCTCACACAGCGCGACCAGGTCGCCATCGACCTGCAATGCATCCGGCGGCTCGATCAGCTCGACCGTGTTGCCGAGCGCGCCAAGCTTCGCATTGGCAGACAAAGCGGCGGCTTGAACGAAGGCGCTCTGATGCGCCCCTGCAATGACCAACGCGTTGCGGCCCGCCGCCCTCAGGTCGTCGACCAGCGCCGCCCTCCAGGCCTGGTCGATCGCCGAGCCGGAGCCCCCGGATTGGCCGGCCAACGCCGCGCTCAATCCGGCGGCCACGGATTCGACTTCACTTGGCTTGATCGCAAGACGATGGTCGGCGGCAGCCCCGGTTATAGTGGACGTCGATTCCACTACATAGAGCCGGCTCATCCGGTCGTTAGGGCTTCGCACACGCCGGTGCGCGGCAAGGTCTCGGGCATAGGCAAGTCGCCCAGGTCCTTCTCCGAGGAAATCGGCGTCGAGGCTGAGGATCACATCTGCACGGTCGAAGCGATAGATCGGCGTCAGCGACGATCCGAACAGCGCGCGCGAGACTGCCTCTGCGGCTGGCGTTGCCAATGGGTCATGGCGATAGATTTTCAGCTCGGGATAGCGGACCCGCAACGCATCGATCTGTGCTGCGGCGGTCGGCGATGTCGCAGCCTCAACCAGCAACGCCCCGCCCTGCCCTTGCGATGCCGCCCAGCGCGAGACAAGCGCCGCCATGTCCTTGAGGAAATCGCCGTAAGCTGCCGGCTCGCCATCCTTCAGCGGCGTGCGCGAGCGGTCAGGATCGAACAGCGTCAGCGCGGCTGCCTGCATCACAGCGTCGGTCGCGCCGCGCGACGCCGGATGATCGGGATTGCCCTCAACCTTGGTCGGCCGCCCCTCGTGGCTTTCGACGATGGCGCCAATGCCGAAGCCGTCGCTGGACAGCGTCGTCGCATAATGGACAGGCTTGCCGGGAACGAGGATTTCCGGCTGGCGCACATAAGGCACGATGCTTTCCGCCCTGCTGCAGGCGGCCAGCCCGGCAAGCGACAGCGAGGCGCCCATCAGCTTCAGCAGCGTGCGCCGGTTCGGCTTTGCCGGCAGGCGTTCCGCGATTGCCGGGAATTCGGCCTCGACCAAGCGCCGGAATTCAGCGGTCCCGGCGATCTCGTCCAGGCTGCGCCATATTTCGCCGTCATGCGCCAGCCGCTTGCGCAGAGCCTCGATGTCGATGGCGGAGCCAGGCCTGTCGTCAGCGATGGCAGACATAGCAATCCGTCATCGTCTCGGGATGGATGTCGAGCATGCCGATCAGTTGCCGCCTGATCTCATCAATGTCCGCAGGCGGCTGCCAGTGCATCAGGAACACGTCCTGTGGCGGACGCAAATTGGGCTGCGGATTGCGATGGCAGCCTAGGCACCATTCCATGCTCAGCGTGTGCGCTCGCATGGTCAGCGGCATCCGGTCGACCTCGCCATGGCAGGTCTCGCAGGCGACGCCCTTGTTGATGTGGATCGCATGGTTGAAGAAGACGAAGTCGGGCACGCTGTTGACGCGCTGCCATTCGATCGGCTTGCCGCTGGCCAGGCTTGCGCGCACCGGCGCCAGCATATTGGCATTGGTGAAAAGCTGGGAATGGCAGGTCATGCAGATTTCGGTGGCCGGCAGACCCGCCGAAGACGAGGTTTCGACGCCGTTGTGGCAATAGCGGCAGTCGATGCCGAGCTCACCGACATGGTGCTTGTGGCTGAACGGCACCGGCTGCGCCAATGGCTCACCTACTCCCGTTACCAGGTCCGAACGGGGCAGGATGATCCCGATCGCGGCGGCGATCAGCAGAACGGCACAACTTCCCCAAATGACAAAGCGCGCAACGCCATTGGCGTTTTTCGAGAAGATCTGCGGCATCCCCTCGCCGATTCTGCTGAAGGCAAACCCAGGGTTGACGACACCTAACGGCGCTTTCGCCGCGAAAGTTCCGAAGCCGCACAAGGATCACAGAATGGTGACCACAACCGGGAACGGGTCGCGGATTTCATCCGCAACCACAGCCGCCCGCATGCGTTCGCCGGATATCACAACAGTTTCACGCTGGAAAATGCCATGCCCGACGCCGCTGCAAACAACCCCCGTCGTCCTGTGCGCCATCACGGCGTTGCTTATTGGTGGAGAGCGCTGGTCGGCGTGCTGCTGGTCATTCTTGGCCTGCTGATCGGCGGCGGCGGCGCCTGGCTGATCGCCCTCGGCGGCTCCTGGTACTATCTGCCGGCTGGCATCGCGTTGCTGCTCGCGGGCATTCTGCTGCTGGCCGGCAACATGGCCGGCGTCTGGCTATATGTGCTGACCTGGCTCGCCACCCTCGCCTGGGCCTATTGGGAGGTCGGTCTCGATGGCTGGGCCCTGATGCCACGCACCCTTGCTCCTACGATCATCCTGATTTTCGTGCTGCTCGCGATGCCCGCCTTCCGCGACCGGACAAGGCGCGGGGGCCGAAACGCAGCCTATGTGACCGGCCTGCTGCTGCCGATCGCTGCGCTGGCGGCGTTCGGCTTCCTGCATATCAATGCCTCGGCGCAGTCACAACCGGCGCAACCGCCAGCGCCAGCCGCGCAATCCGCGCCGAAGGGGGCGCCGGCGTCGCAGGATGCCGCGATCCATCAGGCCGGCAATGACTGGCCGGTCTATGGCGGCTCGGAACTCGGGACGCGCTATTCGCCACTCGATCAGATCACGGCGGCCAACGTCGCCAAGCTCACCCGCGTCTGGTCGTTCCACACCGGCGACATGCCGACCGGGGCAACCAAGGACCTCTATTCGCCGGAGAACACGCCACTGGAGATCGGTGGCCATCTCTATGCCTGCTCGGCCAAGGACATTGTCATTTCCGCCGATGCCCGCAGCGGCAAGGAAGAATGGCGCTACGACCCGAAGGTGCCGGACAACACGATACCCTACGGCGCCAGTTGCCGGGGCGTCGCCTATTTCGCCGCTCCAGGCGCGAATGCCGACCAGGCCTGCGCCACGAGGATCATCTTCGGAACGCTGGACGCAAGGCTGATCGCCATCGACGCCAAGACAGGAAGACCTTGCTCGGATTTCGGTCAGCAAGGCAGCGTCGATCTCAACCAGGGCATCGGCGAGACGGTGCCTGGCTGGTATTCCATCACGGCGCCGCCGACCATCGTGCGCGGCATCGCCATCGTCGGCGCACAAGTCAAGGACGGCCAGGCCGAGAACGCGCCCTCGGGCGTCGTGCGCGGCTATGACGCCACCACCGGCAAACTGACCTGGGCATGGGATATGGGCCATCCCGATCGCACCGGCGCGCCGCCTCAAGGCGACACCTACACGCGCGGCACGCCGAACATGTGGACCGTCGCCGCCGCCGATCCGCAGCTCGGCTATGTCTACCTGCCGCTCGGCAATGCCGCCGTCGACTATTACGGCGTCGATCGCAAGGGTTTCGAGAACGAGTTAAACTCCTCGATCGTCGCCATCGATGTCACGACGGGCAAGCCGGTCTGGCATTTCCAGACGGTGTATCACGATCTCTGGGACTACGACCTCGGATCGCAGCCGACGCTGGTCGACTTCCCGACGGTGACGGGCAAGATCCCGGCCATCATCGTGCCCAGCAAG
Source organism: Mesorhizobium sp. M2A.F.Ca.ET.042.01.1.1 (assembly GCF_003997405.1). Taxonomy (NCBI): domain Bacteria; kingdom Pseudomonadati; phylum Pseudomonadota; class Alphaproteobacteria; order Hyphomicrobiales; family Phyllobacteriaceae; genus Mesorhizobium; species Mesorhizobium sp. M2A.F.Ca.ET.042.01.1.1. Next base: position 2,457 of record NZ_RZRX01000014.1, on the reverse strand, counting down.
CAGGGCCAGATCTACGTGCTCGACCGCAAGACCGGAAAGCCGCTGTTCCCGGTCGAGGAGCGCAAGGCGCCCTCGGGCGGCGTCGAACCGGACAAGCTCTCCAAGACGCAGCCCTATTCCGGCTACGCGCATCTCGACCAGCCGGCGCTGACCGAAAAGGATATGTGGGGCATGAGCCCTCTGGATTAGCTCTACTGCCGCATCCAGTTCCATCGTGCCTCCTATCAGGGCGAGTACACGCCGCCGACAGTCGACCGGCCCTTCATCGAATATCCTGGCTACAATGGCGGCTCGGACTGGGGCAGCATCGCAGTCGACACCGACAACGGCGTGCTGATCGCCAATTACAACGACATGCCGAACTACAACCAGCTCATTGCGCGCCAGAAGGCGGACGAGATGGGCTTCAGGCCGATCGACAAGGGCGGCAGCCCGAAAAAGGTGAAGGATATCGGCGATCCGCAGGCCGGATCGCCCTACGCCATCGCGGTCAATGCCGGCTGGCGCCTGTCCACGGGCCTGCTCTGCTCGAAGCCGCCTTATGGCCATATCCGCGCGATCGATCTCAAGACCGGCAGGACGCTGTGGGACGAGCCGCTGGGCAGTGCCGAAAGCAACGGCCCGTTCGGCATCCCCTCGATGCTGCCGCTCACCATCGGAACGCCGAACAATGGCGGTCCGCTGGTGACGGCCGGCGGCCTGATCTTCATCGCCGCGACCACCGACAACAAGCTGCGCGCGATCGACATCAGGAGCGGCAAGGAGGTGTGGCAGGCCGATCTTCCCGCCGGAGGCCAGACCACGCCGATGACGTACGAAGTCGGCGGCAGGCAGTATGTCGTCATCGCGCCCGGCGGCCATCATTTCATGGAAACCAAGGTCGGCGACGAAGTCATCGCCTACGCTCTGCCGGCGGGGTAACAGACGTCGGTTGAGCTAAAGCAGGGGCCTCGAGACCCTTCAGCCCTTCGGGTCGTTGCGGCGCCGCTGCGTCTCTTGTGACGGACCGCCTCTCGGCTCCGCCAGCCGCCGGCTCCGGCGCCTGGCGAGGACATACATCCAGATCAAAATGAGGATCAGGGGGATGCCCGCGATGGGCAGCATCCAAACGCCAAGGTGAAACATGGGTTTCGCCCTGTCAGAGAAAATAGCTGTGCGCGTTCATCGCAGGCGTGCTCAAACGAGCAACTGCTCGATCCTGATCGGCAGGTCGCGGATACGCTTGCCGGTGGCGTGGTAGACCGCGCTGGCGACGGCAGCGGCCGTGCCGACATTGCCGAGCTCGCCGAGGCCTTTCACGCCGGCGGGATTGACCGCATGGTCGACCTCCGGCACCAGGATCACCTGCAGGTCCTTGATGTCCGCATTGACCGGCACAAGGTAGTCTTGCAGGTCGCGATTCACATAGCGCGCGTAGCGCCTGTCGACCTCGGTCGCCTCATGCAACGCCTGACCGATGCCCCAGATCATGCCGCCCATCAACTGGCTGCGCGCCGTGCGGGTGTTCATGATGCGGCCGGCGGCAAAGGCGCCGACGATGCGCGGCACGCGGACTTCCCTGGTATAGCGGTTGATGCGGACTTCGACGAACTCGGCGCCGAAGGCGTATTTCACGGAATCCTCGTCCTGCTCGCCGCCATGGAACTCCGGCGTTCCGGCATAGAGCTTCTTCAGCGCCTCCGGCGTCGCGCCCTTGGGGGCGAACTCGGCATATTCCTCAATCGCGCCGACCTGCATGGCTTTCAGGACATCCCCGACCTTGGCCGAGGCGCCGCTCTTCGCCACGATCTTGCCGCCGGCAAGCTCGAGTTCCTCATTATGGGAGCTGGCCAGCGGACCGCCTTCCGCGGTCGCTGCGGCGTAGAGCTTGGTGCGGATAGCGTCGCAGGCCATGAGCACCGCCGAGCACACGCTTGCCGTGGAGATCGACCCGCCCGAGACCGGAGCCGGAGGCAGGCCGCTGTCGCCCATTTCGACGCTGATCTTGTCGATGCTCACACCGAGACGCTCCGACGCCATCTGGCCGGCCACCGTGCGAACGCCTGTGCCGATCTCGTGCGAACCGCATTGCAGCCGCACATCGCCGTCGACCGTCAGGCGCACGCGCGCCGCGCATGGCGCGACGGCCGTTGGATAAATCGCCGTGGCGCAGCCCATGCCGACCAGCCAGTCGCCGTCGCGCATCGCGCCGACCTTCGGATCGCGGTCGGCCCAGCCAAAAGCTTCCGCAGCCTGGTCGTAGCACTGGATCAGCGAACGGCTGGAGAACGGCTTCTTGCCGATCGGCTCCGTCTTGGGCTCGTTGATCCGGCGGAATTCGACAGGATCCATGCCAAGCGCAACGGCCATCTCGTCCATGGCGTTTTCAAGCGCGTAGACATAAGGCGTCTCGGGCGGTGAGCGCATGTAGCCCGGCGTGTTGCGGTCCGCCTGCACCAGCGAGACATGGGTCAGCAC
>NZ_RZRX01000149.1:0-15750 GCF_003997405.1 Mesorhizobium sp. M2A.F.Ca.ET.042.01.1.1 | reverse complement strand
CCGGCGGACAGCCTTACATAGGATTTCGGCATCATCACCCGCGCGAGCGCAACGATGCGGACGAAATCGATCGGATCGATGGCGTCGGCCGCGGCAAGCGGCGTGCCTTCGATGGGAATAAGCATGTTGATCGGCACGCTTTCCGGCGGCTCGGGCAGGTTCGCGAGCGTGACCAGCATGTCGATGCGATCGGTCTTTTCTTCTCCCATCCCGACAATGCCGCCGCAGCAGACTTTCATCCCAACCGCGCGCACGTGCCCAAGCGTTTCCAGCCGGTCGGCAAAAGTCCTGGTTGAAATAACCTCGCCATAGTAGCGCTCAGAGGTATCGATGTTGTGGTTATAGTAGTCGAGACCGGCCTGCTTCAGGCGAGCAGCTTGCTCAAGATCGAGCATGCCGAGCGTCATGCAGGTCTCCATGCCGAGGGCCTTGACGCCCTCAATCATGGCGACCACAACCTCCATGTCGCGCTCCTTGGGACTTCGCCACGCCGCGCCCATGCAATAGCGCGTTGCGCCGCCATCACGCGCCATGGCCGCTTCGTCGATGACATGCTTGACGTCCACCAGCTTCGACGCCTTCACACCGGTTTCGTAATGCGCAGACTGGCTGCAATAGCCGCAATCTTCGGGGCACCCGCCGGTCTTGATGCTAAGGAGCCGCGACAGCTGCACTCGGTTTCGATCGAAGTTCTGGCGGTGGATCGTCTGAGCTAGGAACAGCAGATCGTTGAATGGCATGCCGTAGATGGCCTCGGCCTCTTTGCGGTTCCATCGCGGAGGCGTTCCATCGACCGATTGCATGGTCTGGTTCACGTCGAACTCCGAGTTCATTCCAATCGTCATCGTCAAACCTTTGTTTGCTAGTCCGGTACGCCTTCTTGGCTTTGGGGCGCACTCGCTAAAGGCGAGCTGCGGCACGTCTTTCCAGCACCTCCTACGCCTGCCGAGCTGATGTTGCTCCTCACGCCGTAATCCTCAGTTCAAGTGCTTGCAGATGTTCTGGTGGTCCGGCATGTCCAGGCCGATGTCGAGGATCGGGGCGCTGTGCGTCAGCCAACCCATGGAGATGAGATCGACACCGGTCGCCGCAATCGCCGCCGCCGTTTTCGGCATCACCCGACCGGACGCCTCGGTGATCGTACGGCCATCCACTATAGAAACCGCGCGGGCAAGATCCTCGACCGACATATTGTCGAGCAGCACCGCGTCAACACCAATCGCGAGCGCTGCATCGAGCTGCTTCAGCGTGTCGACCTCGACCTCGACCTTCACCATATGCCCTGCTGCGGCGCGCGCCCGCTCTATTGCTGTGCGGATATCGCCGGCGATCGCGATGTGGTTGTCCTTTATGAGCACGCCGTCATCGAGGCCGAACCGGTGATTGGCACCGCCGCCGACGCGCACGGCGTATTTCTCCAATGCCCGCAGCCCGGGCGTCGTCTTTCGCGTCGATACAATCCTCGCCTTGTGACCGCGCACGGCCTCAACCATGGCCGCTGTGGCAGTGGCAATGCCGCTCAGCCGGCATAAGAAATTGAGGGCCGTGCGTTCGGCCGTGAGCAGGCCTCGTGCGGGTCCGGACAATCTTGCAATGGTTTCCCCGGCCCCAACCTCGCTGCCATCAGGGCGCCAGATCTGGATGTTGATCGCCGGTTCCACGAGAAGGAAGGCATACGAGACCAGATCGAGCCCGGCAACGACGCCCGCCTGCCTCGCTTTGAGCACCAACGTGGCAGTGCAATCATACGGGATAACCGCATCGGTGGTCAGGTCGCCGGATCTGCCCAGGTCTTCGAGGAGCGCAACGCGCACAATCGGTTCGATCAGGGTCGCGGGGAGGGGGGAGAATGAAGTCATATCAAGTGCTCCGTATGGTAGCCCGGCAATCGAGTGCGGCCGCGGCCCGCATTGCGCTGTGCAGTGTCAGCCGTGATGGGCGCACGTTGGCATCGTGGAGCGGGAAATCGGACCGACAGTGCGCGCCTCGACTCTCTTCCCGCCTCAGGGCCGCCGCGGCGATCATCAGTGAGACCAAAGCCGGACCAGAGGCAGCGACACTATTGGCTGCGATCGGCAGCAGGGTCGCCACCGCTTCGCGCATTGCCTCGCCGTCGCGGATGATACCCAGGGCGGCGGAGACAATCGGGCGGACCACGGAAGCGTCTGGTCGTGGAGGGACGAATGTGGAGCATCTGCGCGGTCGCCGGGTATACGACGTGCCGGCAACGCTTTCGGCAACCCAGCTCGCGGTGACCGCCGCTTCGGTGAGCGAGTTGCTGGCCAGGCGGTTGGCGCCGTGCAGGCCGGTACAGGCCACCTCACCGCAGGCCCACAATCCCTCGATGGAGCTGCGGCCGGCGCTGTCTACGGCGACGCCGCCCATGTGATAATGTGCCGCCGGGCGCACCGGGATCAGGTCGGTCGCGGGGTCGATTCCTGCGCTCCGGCACAATTCGGCGATGCCTGGAAAACGCTTGCCAAATCTCGGGCCGAGACTTTGCCGTGCGTCCAGGAATACGCGGCGTCCAACGGCAAGCTGGTGCCAAATGGCGCGCGCTACGACGTCGCGAGGCGCAAGTTCACCGCCAGGTGTGTCGGCGAGGAAGCGCTCTCCTCGCTCATCGATGAGCACCGCGCCTTCGCCACGCACGGCTTCGCTCACCAGCGGCATCGGCCGGCGCGGACCGTCGAGCGCAGTTGGATGGAACTGTATGAATTCCAAGTCGGCGAGTTCCGCCCCCGCCCATGCGGCGAGCGCCAGCCCGTGACCCCATGAGCCAGCGGGGTTTGTCGTGTCGCAAAACAGCCCGCCGACGCCGCCGGTCGCCAGCACCGCGCGACGCGTGGGCAGAGCGAGCGCGCCGGCTCGTCCTGCTGCGACCACGGCGATGACCGACCCGTCCTGCACGACCAGCCGGCGGACCTCCACATTTTCGATAATGGTGATCGAGGCTGTACGCCGAACCGCGGCGACGAGCGCGCGCACCAACTCGCGACCGGTGGCGTCGCCGGCTGCATGCACAATTCGCCGTCGCGAGTGTGCCGCCTCGAGCCCAAGTCGCAACGCGCGGTCAGGGTGCTGGTCGAAGTCGACGCCGAACCTTTGGATCGTCCTAATCGCTTCGGGTGCAGCTCGTACCACTCGCCGCACCGTGGCCTCATCGCAGAGTCCGTCGCCGGCAGCTATCGTGTCGCAAAGGTGAAAATCTGGGCCGTCGTCGCCCCCGAGACTTGCCGCAAGACCGCCCTGGGCAAGTTCACTGCAGGCTCCGGTTCCAAGCGGCGCGTTGGTCAAAAGCACGACCGGTTCCGGCGCCAGATGAAGCGCCGTCATCAGGCCGGCAATGCCGCCGCCGATGACGACCGGCGCCCCGGCGATGTCGCGAACCTCCAGACTCATAGGGAAAGCATGCGCTCGACCGCGCGGCGGGCGGGGCCGGCAATTTCGGGATCAATCCGGACCTCATGCCGGTTCTGCTCGAGTGCGGCGCGAATGTTGGCCAGGTTGATGCGCTTCATGTGCGGGCACAGATTGCATGGGCGAACGAACTCGACGTCGGGATGCGCGACCGCGACGTTGTCGCTCATCGAACATTCGGTCAGAAGGACGACACGCGTCGGTTTCTCACGCTCGACATAATCCGACATCGCCGCGGTCGAGCCGGAGAACTCCGCCTCCGCGACAACGTCTGGTGGGCATTCTGGATGGGCCAGCACGATGACGCCTGGATGGGCATCGCGCAGTTCCCGGATGTCTGCTGCGGTGAAGCGCTCATGCACCTCGCAATGGCCTTTCCAGGCGATGATCTCGACGTCTGTATCGGCTGCCACGTTCCTCGCCAGATATTCGTCCGGGAGCATCAGCACACGCGCCACGCCAAGCGATTCCACCACCGCCTTGGCGTTGCCGGACGTGCAGCAGATGTCGGACTCCGCTTTTACGGCGGCGGAAGTGTTGACGTAAGTAACAACGGGGACCCCCGGATACCGCAGCCGCATTAGCCGCACGTCGTTTGCCGTGATCGATTCGGCCAGCGAGCAGCCGGCGCGGAGATCCGGGATGAGCACGGTCTTGTTCGGATTGAGCAGTTTTGCCGTCTCGGCCATGAAATGAACGCCGGCAACCACGATGATGTCGGCGTCGACCGTCACCGCCTTGTGGGCCAACGCCAGGCTGTCGCCGACGATGTCTGCCACGCAATGAAAAATTTCGGGCGTCTGGTAATTGTGCGCCAGCACCACCGCATTGCGCTCACGCTTCAGCGCTAAGATGGCTTCAATATCGCCGGCGAACGCGAGCCATTCAACGGGTGGGATCACCCGCCGGACACGCTCATACAGGGACGCAGCCATAGGTAACGCCCCAGTCATTGGCGCCTCGATTATATTCGGTTTGACAATAAGGGAATATATCTACCTTGACTATAAGTATGTCAAGCCCGCGCCAGCGGTAATTTTGTCCCGGCGATAGCCCTGTCGTCGAGGACGGCATGCCGGAAGCGATAAAGCTTCGCCGGTCGGCCGCCCGTGTCGAGGGAGGTCTCCCCGGTCTCCTCAACAAGTTCCTGCTGCTCGACCAATCTCCGGAAGTTCGGCTTGTTGATCAGCCTGCCAGCCAAAGCTTCCACGGTTCGCTGCAGTTGCAGCAGCGTGAAGGAAGGCCGCATAAGCTCGAACACGACCGGCCGGTATTTGATCTTCGAACGCAGCCGCGCGATCCCGGTTGCCAGAATACGACGGTGGTCAGCGACCATTGGTTTGCCAGCCGCGGCCGCAATCGCGTCCCTGCCGCCACCGGCCTCCTCAATCAGACCAGCTTCATAGAGCAACTCGTAGCGTTGGAGCGTGAGTTCCTCGTTCCAATGGCGGTCGTCGAAGCCGAAGGCTATCGCAGCGCGCTGCCGGCGCTCGCGTTGAGTGGTCGGCTCGCTGGCGCCGCCGGCCCACTCAATCAGGCGGGGCCGCAATCTATCGAGCAGCACAGGCGGCGTGCCGAAGCGGTGGTCCTCCCAGGGAAAATATTCGTACCAACTTTGCCAGCCGCACGCGGCCGAGTTCGTTGCCTGTTCCTTCCTGGTCAATGCGAGATAGCTGATTGAGATGACGCGCTGGTGGCGCTCAGTGCCGATGCGATCGCGATCGGCGAAGGTGTAGAGTTGCTCGATGTATCCAAGTGCATGGCCGGTCTGCTGCTCCACCCACCCCCTCAAACCCGACTGCAGTGATCGATGCTCAAGGGCAAAAGGTCCAGAAGGGAGGGTGTCCGCATGACCGACTGTGAGGACACAGGGCTCACTGTCGTTTACGGCGACCACGACGGCAGTCAGGTCCACTTTGGCTTCGTCAGCTTTGACGGCGGCTTTGCCTTTCTTGGTTCTTCTTGTCTGAGGATCCATGTTTGCGAAAGCGGGTTGGCCCAACGGAGCGCCTTAATCGATTGAATGTAACCTTGGAAGCCAGCACGTCAACACCAGAGTACTCAAGCGCTGTTTTTAGCTCTTCGCAGTCGCACAAAAATATGCCAAACGCGACACCCGCTGTTGGTAACGTAAGGGAAGGGGCCTCGGTTGAGCGCGGCTGGTGAGATAAAAGGGATGACTCCTCCAGATATTCGATCGCGAAAAGGCCAGACGCCACTTGTATGCTTGACGGCCTACACCACGCCGGTCGCGAGGCTGCTCGATCGCCACTGCGACATCGTTCTTGTCGGCGACAGCGTCGGCATGGTGCTGCACGGCCTGTCGTCGACGCTGGGGGTCACGCTCGACATGATGATCATGCACGGACAGGCCGTTCGCCGCGGCCTTGAACACGCGCTGATGGTCGTCGACCTGCCCTTCGGTTCCTACGAGGAAAGCCCAGAGCACGCTTTCGGCAACGCTGCGCGCGTGATGGGTGAGACCGGTTGTTCAGCGGTAAAGATCGAGGGCGGCGAGACCATCTCGGAAACCATCCGCTTCCTTACCGCGCGCGGCGTACCTGTCATGGCCCATGTGGGCCTGACGCCGCAGGCGGTAAACACGTTTGGAGGCTATCGTGTGCAGGGCCGGGGAGCCGATGCAGAGCGGATCAGGCGCGACGCCAGGGCGGTAACCGAAGCGGGCGCCTTCTCCTTGGTGCTGGAAAAGATACCGGAGCAGCTTGCACGGCAGATAACCGCCGATATCGACATACCCACAATCGGCATCGGTGCCTCGCCAGCTTGCGACGGCCAGATTCTGGTGAGCCACGATATGCTCGGGCTCTTCACCTCATTTCGGCCGAAGTTCGTCAAACGCTATGCCGAGCTCGGTGAGCAGGCTGAGGCGGCAATCGCCGCTTACGCCACCGATGTGCGGAACCGGCACTTTCCGGCGGTCGAACATCTCTATGTCAACGCCTTGAAGGCCGGTGACTTCACATGAGCGTGCCGATCGCTCGAACCGTGAGCGAGCTGCGCGGCGTCGTTGCGCAATGGCGTCGCTCGGGTGCCACGATCGGTATTGTGCCGACCATGGGAGCCTTGCACGACGGGCATCTGAGCCTCGTGCGGAAGGCGCTCGAAAGGGCCGAGCGGGTGATCGTGACGCTGTTCGTAAACCCCAAGCAGTTCAACAGCCCCGCCGACCTGATTGCCTACCCTCGGACGGAAAGCGACGATGCTGCCAAGCTCGCTCTGCTGGGCACGCATCTGCTCTATGTGCCGGACACAGAGGAAATGTACCAGGTGGGCTTCGCCACGGCCGTTTCAGTGTCCGGCATCAGCGAATGCCTTTGCGGCGCATTCCGGCCCGGCCATTTCAATGGCGTGGCGACGGTCGTGGCCAAGCTCTTCCTGCAGGCCGGCGCTGACTTCGCCTTTTTTGGCGAAAAGGATTTTCAGCAACTTCAGCTTGTCAGGCGCTTGGTCCGGGATCTCGACATTCCGATCACTATTGTGCCCTGTCCGACAGTCCGCGAAGCCGATGGTCTTGCGCTATCGTCGCGTAACGTGCGGCTCTCCCCAGCCCAACGCGCCATTGCCCCAAAACTAGCATCGGTCCTGCTCGATACGGCCGAGCGGCTTGCACGCGGCTCCCCCATCCTGCCTACGCTTGATGAAGCGCGTGCAGCAATTCTGGCTGCCGGCTATCGCGAGCTCGAATACCTGGAGCTGCGCGGAGAAACAGACCTGCAATCGTTAGCAAGCCTTGACCGACCGGCACGCTTGCTTGCTGCGGCTTGGCTTGGCGACACGCGGCTCATCGATAACGTCGCAATATCACCCATCGGTAGTTGGTCAGGTGGGCGGAGCTCTCTCCAATCGGAAGCAGCACAGCAATTGCGGTGATGACGGCGGCGCGTCGTATGCCCTGCAGGGACAGGCCATCATTTAGAACCACGTCTCCGTCGGCTTCCAGCAACCTCCGCGAGGTACGCTAAGCGCAGATGCATCGCGTATTTGAAACCTTGGTCGAGCAACTCTCTGCAAGCGTCGATGCCGTCGATCTCCATGAGGCAATGGCGTCCGCCGCAGCCGGGTTCGACTTTCCGCTCTTCGCTTATTTCACCTACCCATCCGCTTCCGGCGACAGGCCGCGATTGATCTCGAATTATCCATCATCATGGACATCACATTACCTGCAACAGCGCTACCACAGCGTGGATCCCGTGATCCTGCGGGGACTGCGGGGCTGGGATACCTTCGACTGGGGTGTGGACCGCGATCACCGTTATTTGCCGACCTCTCAGCAGGAAGTCCTGGAAAAAGCAGCTGAGTTCGGCATTCGCGGCGGACTGACCATGTCGATGCATGATCATCGCGGCCGGTTCGCCGCACTGACCTTCGCCTCCAACGAGGCGCATCCGCCATTTCTGAGGTCGCTGACGCGCTACGAAAAAGCAATGCAACTGGTTGCGATCAACGTTCATATCCATGCCCGGCGCAGGCTCGCCGAAGATTGCGTGGTAGATGGCATAACGCTCACCCGGCGGGAGTTCGAGTGCCTGAAATGGGCGGCGTGCGGCAAGTCGGCCTGGGATATCAGCCAGATTCTCGGTGTCTCGAAACGCACCGTGACCTTCCATCAGGAAAACGCCAAGGCGAAGCTTGGCGTGCGAACCATCAACCAGGCCGTAGTGCGGATGGCTGCTCGGGCGAGATCCTGATCCTCTCCAAGTCTAGCTGTAAAGGTCTACAGGCTGCATTCATGACGGCTTTGCCCTTCGATTGCGTGGACACATCCCGCACGGAGACGACAATGATGCAGCTGATAACACCCGACTGCTACGCCGAGTTTGCGAGCGAACTCAAGGAAATGCACGGACTTAGGTATCGGGTTTTCAAGAAGCGGCTCGATTGGGAAGTGCAGACCGAAGGCGAAATGGAAACGGACCCGTTTGACAGCCTGAACCCCGTCTACCTGCTTCTCAAGGGGTCCGATTGGCGAACTTGCGGCTGCGTCCGCCTTTTGCCGACCACCGGACCGACAATGTTGCGCGATACGTTTCCGACGCTGCTGGATGAGATGGTGGTCCCTGCGAGTGCCGATATCTGGGAGAGTAGTCGTTTCGCGCTCGATCTCCCTGCGACAGCGCCGAAGGCAGCTGGCGGCCTGGCCCAAGCAACCTACGAGCTCTTCGCGGGGATCATCGAATTCGGCTTGGCCAACAATCTCTCCGGGATCGTAACGGTGACAGATACGCGCATCGAAAGGATCCTTCGTCTCGCCACCTGGCCGTTGTCACGTATCGGACAGCCCAAGCAGGTCGGCAACACCGAGGCAGTCGCCGGCTTCCTCGATATTTCCTACGCCAGTCTCTTGCGCATCCGCTGGAGGGGACGCCTCAACGGGCCGGTGTTGTGGCAACCAGTTCTCATCCAATCGGCATAGCGCCTGCGGATGCTCAGCCGTGACTTGAGTTAAGTCTGCTCACGGCCGCCACCGCCGCCGTGAGGGTGAGCGGACCCGCCCCCACGAGCTTTCGACTGTTCCGGTCGATTGGCTCGCGCGGCCGGACTTTGGATTTCCGTAGGCGCAACCCGCAGTCCAGCGTGAGCACGCCAAAATGGCGCCCCTCCGCTTCGTCCAAAGAAGCCAACGTGGCTTCTGAGGTCGTCTTAGAATATTGGACCGGCCGCCGTGAGCGATCGCAACCTCAAACCTTTGCCGGTATGCCGGTTTGGCCGGACCGTCGGCCAGTCGGAGCAGTCCCCTGATAAGGACCCGAGCTGACGCGCGGTCCAACAGCGCCCGAGCCTATGCTTTGTGCATTACCGTTCGGTTGGCCATGTCGTCCAAGACCGCATGAAGAAGGCTTCCAACCTCCTGCGCAGCGAGCTCTGGCGCAATTCCTACATCGGACAATTGAATGAGCATTTTCTTGGCAGCACAGCGCCAGAACGCACTCGCCGCCTCGCCGTTCTTGGTCTCGAGGGCCTGGGCGATACTTTCGACCAATATACGTCGCCGATGCAGCGGAAATACGCAAATGTTTGATTCATGCATCAATCACCTCACAGATTCAGTTCCACAAAGAAAAACACCGGCGTCTTCAAAAGAGCCCCGCTAGCGCGGTGACGGTTCGCGGCGACATGACGAGTTCCACTTCCCCATCGACAAGCTATTGGGAGATGAGCCGCCGGACCGCATATCCGGGACCGCACATAAGGTGAACCACCATTGCTCATCCGGCTGCATTTTCCTGGGCCGTTCGACGAGGCGTTCCAGCCGAATTGACGTCCAATGACTTGATCTCTGAAAGGGCAGGGCGGTACGAATCACCCGATTGTTCCGCTGCTTACATTCCTGCGAGCTTGTGTATGAACGATTAAAGCGTGCCCGAGCCGTTCTTGGTGGCCGCCGCAGAAGGGAATCATGTCATCCGCTGCCTATCGTAGGCGGCGCGACTTCTAGCATGACTGCACTGCCCCGACAGGGCTTTGCAATCGCGCGTTTCGAAGCCTATGCTTTGGCATCGGCCGGCATTTACTTCGGTGCAGCCGACAGTAAGACGTACGCGCTCTTGCCCCGTTGGAAGAGAGCCTTGCCCGATCCCTCTTTCGCGACCAGGTGCTGAAGCCCTCACCCCGCAGGACTTCGCGCTTTTGCGACCATCGCTGCATCACGTCGAACCGGGCATCAAGGACCAGTTGGAGGTCGCGCATCAGCCGATCAAGAACGTATATTTTCCCGAGAGGGGCATCGCGTCGGTGGTCGCCACCATGACCGGCGGGCGGCAAGGTGAAGTCGGCATTGTCGGCTATGACGGGATGAAAGGAATTGCCGTCATTCTCGGAAAGGAAAGCACTACCTGGCGCCTGCCGGTTGAAAACCTTCGCCCTGCGATTAGCCCGTCGCTTCGCACCTCAGTGCTGGATTATGCCCACGCGTTCCTCGTCCAATCATGCCGGACGGCACTGGTCAATGGCCACTCCAAGATCGAAGAACGGCTGGCCCGCTGGCAGCTGATGGTCCACGACCGTGCGGAAGGAGATAAGATCCTCCCGACGCATGAATTTCTGGCGACCATGCTCGCGCCCACCGCCCGGGGTCACCACGGCCCTGCAAATGCTTGAGTATCGAGGACTGGTGCACGCCAAGCGCGGCGAGATCACGATCATCGACCGTGCCGGATTGATAAAGCTCACACATGGCGCTTATGACAAGGAGGAGCAGCGTTATTTCGGCCTGGCCGCTGCCTGAAGCATGTCGGTTGAAACGGGTTCAGCCGACGTCTCCTTGCCCCTCACCAGGTCGCCCAAAAGCATCAGCGGTTTTGAACGAATCGCAGCTATTGTCCGCAATCGGACATAGGCTTGAAGGCGGTCGAATTCGTGCCATAAGTCGGGTTGGTCAGGGTTCAGGGAGGAATTCGTCATGACCAATTCGTTTCACACCGTCACCGTCGAAAAAGCCGCAGAAGCCTATGTCCTTTCCAGGGGAAGGGTCCGCTTTCTCTCCATGGCGCAGGCGATCCGCGCCATCCGAACACTAATGCCGGCATGCAAGGCCACCGACCGCGAGTTGGAGGAACTGTTGGCGGCCGCTTCCTTCGTTCATGGCGTGCCCGTCGCCTTCGACACAAAAACAGCCGATGGTGTAGAACCACGGCTGCATTCCTAAGAGGGCATGCCGCGCCATGCAGACTGTCAGAGGGCATTCGTCAGATGGTAGTCCGCTAACTTAACTGCAGAGTCTAAAGGACGTGTTCCAGCATTGCGAACTCACCGATCGCTTTGTTGCCAAAGCTGCCAGCAAGCGATCGCCTCATCCAGCCGTTTGCACCATCTCATCACAGACATCATCGCGATGCTACCTGTCCAGCATATGTCCAGCATTTCGCAAGGCGGCCAGAAGGAGCCTCGCATAGCCTGTGACATCGATCTGGGCCTGCATCGAAAGGGGCATGCTGGTCCAGTTCTCCAACGGTGCAATGAAAGGTGAGAAGGTGCCATTGACTAGGCAACAACAGCTAACAAGGCCCTCTCGGTCCAATGCCACCACACCGATCTTGTCGCCTGGATATCCAATGGCTGCGACTCGCTGGACCTCCAGGTCACCGTCCACCCGCACGTCAAAAAGAAGGCTACCACGGCTCCTCGTGGCTATCTCAGCCGCCTTCTCATCAAAGCTTGAAGAGAGCAAGCGGACGCTTTCCACCGCCATCTGGAAAATCACCAAATCCAGTTCATTCACGGCCATATGGGCATTTCCGCGCAACGGGTGGTGATTGCAATGACACATACTGCTTGTTCACAGATGTCGGTCACGAACGATCATTCGTCGGGTTCCGGTTCCGACCAACGGTGTCGCCACCTGATCGTGCTGCGGTTCGAACCTTCCGAACGCGAGCCGAGCGCGCTATGAGGTTGGAGTCTAGGTCTCGGACCCTGCCTCGCGGCCTTCTCATCTTTGGCAGACCCGTTGCAACGCCGCCGCGATGGCGCAAACGCCAGATGACGCTGATCCATCGCTTGATCGTGAACTGAGCTTCTGAACACCATTGGGACAGCAGGGTGGAAGGGCTTGACCAACGCTGCCCCCGTTTTCCAAGAGGACCCGTCCTCGATTGAATCTTTCGAGCCCCGTGCGGCGCGCAGCCAAATGATGACGATCTGGACTCAGCTCGCAGACCGCAAGGCAAAGAGGGAACCTTCCAGGCAGCCAAGCTGCTCGACGCAAAGAGCGGCCTTTGGAGTTCCCAAGAATCGACCCTTCCATAGTTGCGACAGGCAACCACTGCACGAGTGTGGGAGAGCGAATCGCAAGCATTGCGTGAGGTCCTGCGCGTTTTCCCCTCTTTGCTATTTGGCACATCGTTTGCGCCGAAGTGGGCGCAGCGTTCGACCGGAGCACTGCATGGGAGAGGGAGGAGCCCCACCCCGATCCGGTCAAGGAGAGAGACGGTGTTGGTTCCAAGAGTTCCCCGCGCGATCGCAGCGCCCCGCAAGCGCCATTTTGCCCGGACCTACGTGCAGGTACTTGCCGCCATAATCCTGGGTGCCGCAATCGGCTATTTCCATTTGGAGACCGGCCACAGCCTGAAGCCGCTCGGCGATGCCTTCGTCGATGTCGTCAAGATAATCACCGTACCTGTCATCTTCCTGACAATGGCGACCGGCATTGCCGGCATGAGCGATCTGCAGAAGGTCGGCCGAGTTGCCGCCAAGGCGATGGTCTATTTTCTCACCTTTTCGACGCTCGCTTTTGTTGTCGGGCTGATTGTCGCGAATATCGTTCAGCCTGGCGCCGGCCTCAACATCGATCCGGCCTCGCTCGATGTCCAAGCCGTTAAGGGCTATGTGGCCACGGCTCACGAGCAGTCCGTGACCAGCTTCCTGATGAACATCATCCCGTCAACGATTGCCAATGCCTTCGCGGAAGGCGACATCCTGCAAGTCTTGTTCCTCTCGGTCCTGTTCGGCGCGGTCTGCCGCTACAACGGCCGCTCGCTCTTCTCTCTCGTCCGATACATCAAGGACGAGCTGCTGCTCGCAATGTCCTCCTCAGAGGCCGCGCTGGCCTCGCTCATGGAGAAGATGGAAAGGGCCGGCGCCACGCATTCGGTCGTGGGTCTCATTCCATTCAATCTGGACGGCACGAATATGATGCTCGCCGCCCTTTTCATCGCCCAAGCGACGAAAACTGATCTCCCGATCGGCTGCCGGATCCTCATGCTGTTTGTCGCATTGTTCCCTTCGAACGGAACAACCCGCATTACCGGTGCAGGCCTCGTCACAATGGCTGCAACGCTCTTTCTTGTTCCGGCCGCACCGGTCACCTCCGTGGGGCTTATTCTTGGCGTCGATCAGCTTATGTCCGAATGCCACGCGCTGACGGTTTTTCTCCGCAGCGTAGCGGCAACGCTGGCTGTCACCCGGTCCGGGGCGAGCGGGATAAACGACGATTCGGGGAGCGCCTCACTAGCGGACCGTTCAGCGCTCCGGCGGTGGACGGTCAAGTCGCCCGGCGTGGTGAACACAATTCCCCGTGCGAACGACGCTCAGCTATTGGGGTGGACCCGATGGCGCAAAGCCGTATTTGAGAAACCGCCAGATCGCACCGGCACCTGTGCGCCTGTAGCAACTGCGGGGCACGATCAAAACTGACCCATTTTACACCAAAAAGGCGGCCGTTGCTGCCACGCCGTCCATGGATTGGAGACTCATGTCTAAGCCGACTGCCATCACTGTCGCAGCTCTTCTTTTACTCCTCGCCTTGCTGGCGAGCCAATATAGCGCGAACCTGCACCGGCAGGCGTGGTCGACCGACAGGCAAAAGTGGAGCGGCGCATTCGACAACGATCTCCTTCGCCAATCGCCGGCAACCCGCAAGGCGATGCCGTTCTGGTCATATTCAATGACTACCACAACTGTCCGCATTGCAGACTGGCTGATATCAACTACCAAAAAGCCTTCAAGCATGAACCCAATCTGAAGCTTGTGATCAAACAGTTCCCGGTCCTGGGACCGGATTCCCAATTCCCAGCCTTCGCCGCACTCGCCTCGAGAAAACAGGGAAAGTTCGACGAATTCCACCGCGCCCTTATGATTTCCCCCAGTTGAAGGGTCACTCTCAAGATCGCAGCGCGTGTAGGCCTTGACGTTGAGCAGCTCAAGCGGGAATGCAAGATCCGGCCATCGCAGATGAAATGCGCGGTCCGCGCACTCGCGAAAGGTCTGCACTTAGACGGTACGCCCGCGTTGGTGGTCGGCGATATAGTGGTCGCCGACCTTGTGGACATGGCCAGCTTGCAACGCTTGCATCGCCGATGCGCGCTCAAAGCGTGCTGGCTCTCGTGCGGGGCAGCATCTGTAGACCGGCCACGCTGTTGTTGCCGGAGCGTGCCGTTTGTGGCAGCTGGCTTTGCTGTCGCTCCTCGTAATCTTGTTGCGGTCATCCAGCTGCCGTGGGCGCCAACAACAATCCTGAGCGCCCGCGCCTGAAGTCGCTGGCCGGGTGCTCGTGAACCGAGCCCGCTTTTCTTCGGCAAGCTCAGGCGGTCTTGGCCCTGCGGCATCGCCCCCTGGCGCGGGGCAGCCTTCGGCTGCTGACGGTCGCCGGCCTGTCGGCCGGCGTCTTTCTATTGTGGCCTTCCCCCTGGCGCAGGGTGGGCAGCACTCCCTTCTAGGCCCGCCGCGGCGTCCCGCAACCCTTCGCTTGTCGCTTTCGGGTCCTCCACTCCGTTCCGGTCCTGCTGATGCAGTCCGCCTCCGACGGCGGGCCTTTCCGGTCGCTTTTGCCGCCCACCCCGCTTCCGGGGAGGGCGCGCGATTGTAGAGCGGAGGACATCACGATGCGTGCAAACAACAAACGTTGCGGCAGCCGACAGGCTGGCGCAGACAGTGGCGGGCGCACCGGCGCCAGCCTTTATCAGGAAATCACCGACCGCATCATTGCCGAACTGGAGCGCGGCACCGTGCCATGGGTCAAGCCGTGGGGCAGGGCAAGGACAGGCCTCGGCCTGCCGCGGAATGCGGCCACCCAGCGCCGATATTCCGGCATCAATATCCTGATCCTGTGGGGCGCGGTCATCGAGCGCGGTTTCCCCAGCCAGAACTGGCTCACCTTCCGGCAGGCGCTTTCGCTTGGCGGCAATGTCAGGAAGGGCGAGCACGGCACCACCATCGTTCACGCTGACCGCTTTGTTCCCAAGAACGAAAAGCAACGCGCCGACACCGATGGCGACGAACCGCAGGCGGTGCCCTTCCTGAAGCGCTTCACCGTCTTCGATGTCGCGCAGTGCGATAATCTGCCCGAACATCTTTACGCCGCCGGCGAGCCTCTGCCTGAGCGCGAGATGGTCCCGCAGGCCGAGGCGCTCATTCATGCAACCGGCGCTGATTTTCGCATCGGCGGCGAGCGCGCCTTCTACATGCCCGGCAGCGACACCATACAGGTGCCGCCGCAGCCGGCTTTCTTCCACCAGATCGACTATTACCGGACCTGCTTTCACGAGCTTGGACACTGGACCGGCCACCCGAGGCGACTCGCGCGCGACCTGTCCGGCTCCTTCGGGTCCAACACCTATGCGCGCGAGGAACTGGTCGCCGAAATCGCATCAGCCTTCATCTGCAGCAGTCTCGGCATCGAGCCGAGCGTGCGCCATGCCGACTACATCGGCTCATGGCTAAAGTTATGGTGAGGTGAGCATAACTCGAGTTATCCGCAGCAGCCCATAATGTGAAGGAACGTGACCAGATTGGCAGAAGTCCGGAGTTTCTGGCCACATTCCTCCGCATTATTTCAGAGCGTGTCGAGCCAGGCGAGAACGCTCGTATCGCGTT
>NZ_RZRX01000148.1:0-15839 GCF_003997405.1 Mesorhizobium sp. M2A.F.Ca.ET.042.01.1.1 | reverse complement strand
GTTACCGGCCACGTCAGGGCGGACATTCCGCTGACGAGGGGCATGGACACCTCCAAGCTCGATTGGCTGGTTTCCCTCGACTATCAGGACTTGTCGCTCGCCAAGCCATTCGAAGACCAGACCGTTACCGAGGCGGACGGCTCGATAACAGTGGGGCCAAAACAGGCGGTGATTTCGGCGGAAGCCAAGCTCAACAGCATTCCGGCCGAGCTCGATCTGGTCGAACCGCTCGCCGATGACGGGCCGGCGCGCAGCCGCAAGGTCACGCTGATCCTCGACGACAAGACGCGCGACGCCAGCATGCCTGGGCTCTCGGACCTGCTTTCGGGAACCATCAAGGTCGCGATCGACAAGAGCGGCGAGGACGCCCAGCAGGTCTCGGCGGACCTGACCAATGCCAGGCTCGACATTCCCTGGGCGGGCTGGAGCAAGGGCGCCGGCATTCCGGCCAAGGTTGCTTTCAATATGGCGAAGTCCGGCAGCACAACCACCCTGTCGGATTTCGCTCTCGACGGAAAAAGCTTTTCGATCGACGGCAATGTGACGCTGGTCAACGGCGCGTTGTCTGCGGCCCGCTTCAGCAAGGTTGCGTTGAACCGAGGCGACGACGTTGCCGTTTCGGTCAAGCGCGCCGGCAAGAGCTACGCGGTCGACGTCAGCGGCGCGTCGCTCGACGCCCGCTCGCTGATCAAGCAGTTCACCTCCGATGTCGACACCGCCACCAAGGGAGCCGGCAGCGACGCGATATCGGTGAGCGCCGATGTGGCATCGTTGACCGGTTTCCACGACGAGGTGCTTTCCAATCTGAAGCTCGAATACAGCGCGGCCGGATCGCGCGTGAACGGGCTCAACGTCACCGCGGCGGCAAGCTCGGGCGCCCCGATCACGATCAACAACACCACCAGCGAAGGCGGCCGGGTGCTCAGGGTGAAGTCGGCCGACGCCGGCGCGATCCTGCGTTTCCTCAACGTCTACGAGCATATGGAAGGCGGCGCGATCACGCTGTCGCTCTCGGGCGCCGCGGACGGGCCGATGAAGGGACAGGTGGATGCCCGCAATTTCTATGTCGTCAACGAGCCCAAGCTCGCCTCGATCGTATCGACCACGCCGGCCGGCGATACACGCAGCCTGAACGAGGCCGTCAAGGGCAATATCGATACGTCCAGGGTGCAGTTCGAGCGCGGCTTCGCCGAGATCGACAAGGGGTCCGGCTATCTGAGGCTGGCGAACGGCCTGCTGCGCGGTCCACGTATCGGCACGACCTTCCAGGGAACGCTCTACGATCCGAACAACAACATGGACATGACCGGCACCTTCATGCCGGTCTACGGGCTGAACCGCATCTTCGGCGAATTGCCGCTGTTCGGGCCGCTGCTCGGCAACGGACGCGACCGCGGCCTGATCGGCGTCACCTACCGGCTGCGCGGCAACGCCAACAAGCCGACCCTCAACGTCAATCCGCTGTCCGTGGTGGCGCCGGGCATATTCCGCTCGATCTTCGAGTACCGGTAAACTCGATCCCGAAAAGCGGTCTCCGGCTTTTGGGAAGGACGGCGATCGAGAAGGCGCGGCCGATCAGATCGGCCGCACCAGCACGTGCTTCTTCTTGCCGAGCGAGAGCTTCACGACGCCTTCAGGACCGAGGTCCTGAAGCGTGACGAGGTGCCGGTCATCGGTCAAGGGCTGGTCGTTGATACGCACCGCGCCGCCTTGGATATGCCGGCGCGCTTCGCCGTTCGAGCCGGCCAGCCCGGCTGTGACGAACAGCGCCAGGATGCCGACCCCGGCTTCGAGGTCAGATTTGGCGACTTCGACGCTGGGCAGCGTGTCGGCGAGCGCGCCTTCCTCGAAGGTCTTGCGCGCCGTCTCGCTTGCCGTCTCGGCCGCCTCGCGGCCGTGCAGCATGGCCGTGATCTCGGTGGCGAGGATTTTCTTCGCCTCATTGATTTCCGAGCCGCCAAGCTTTTCCAGCCGCGCCACCTCGTCTAGCGGCAGCGTGGTGTAAAGCTTCAGGAAGCGGCCGACATCGGCGTCCTCGGTGTTGCGCCAGTACTGCCAGAATTCGTAAGGCGAGACCATGTCGCCGTCGAGCCAGACCGCGCCCGAGGCCGACTTGCCCATCTTGGCGCCCGACGAGGTGGTGAGCAGCGGCGTGGTCATGGCGAAGAGCTGCACGCCCTCCATGCGGTGGCCGAGGTCGATGCCGTTGACGATGTTGCCCCACTGGTCCGAGCCGCCCATCTGCAGCCGGCAGCCGAGGCGCTTGTAGAGCTCGACGAAGTCATAGGACTGCAGGATCATGTAGTTGAATTCGAGGAAGGACAGCGACTGCTCGCGGTCGAGCCTGAGCTTCACGCTGTCGAAGGCGAGCATGCGGTTGACGGAGAAGTGCCGGCCGACGCCGCGCAGGAAATTGACGTAGTTGATCTCCATCAGCCAGTCGGCGTTGTTGACCATGACCGCGTCGCCGGGGCCGCCGCCGAACTTCAGGTAAGGCGCGAAATTGCGGCGGATGCCGACGAGATTGTCCTCGATGTCCTGCGGGGTGAGCAGCTTGCGGGCCTCGTCCTTGAAGGACGGGTCGCCAATCATCGAGGTGCCGCCGCCCATTAGCGCGATTGGCCGGTGGCCGGTCTGCTGCAGCCAGTGCAGCATCATGATCTGGATCAGCGATCCGGCATGCAGACTCCGGGCCGTGGCGTCGAAGCCGATATAGGCGCTTACCGTTTCCTTGGCGAAAAGCTGGTCGAGGGCGGATTCGTCCGAAATCTGGTGGATGAAACCGCGTTCGCTCATGATGCGCAGGAAATCGGATTTGAAGGCGGACATTTGTTCTTCCTGGAGGTCGCCGGGCACTTGGCCATGCTTGAAATGAAGGCGCGCGTTTAGCATCCAAGCGCGATCAGCAAAAGTGGTTTCCGGTTTTGCGTCCGATCGCGCTTCAACTGGGCAACCCAGCGATCAGCAAAAGTGGTTTCCGGTTTTGCGTACGGTCCCGCGCGGCACCGCTATCCTTGCTTCACCCTTTTTGCTGGCGTAATGAAGCGCCGCGCAAATACAGGCGCCATGCCGCGACGGGGCCATCCCGCAGTTTCAGATCGGACGAGCTCCCGCGATGAACAGGAACTACATTCTCCTCTTTGTGTTCAGCATCGTCATGACCGTCAGCGGGTTGGCCAGCCTGCCGCCGGTGGACCGCGACGAATCCCGCTTCGTCCAGGCGACCAAGCAGATGGTCGAGACGGGTGACTATGTGGACATCCGCCTGCAGGACGTCACGCGCTACAAGAAGCCTATCGGCATCTATTGGCTGCAGTCGGCGGCGGTGGCGCTGAGCGGCGAGGGGGCGGCGGCGCCGATCTGGATATATCGCCTGGTCTCGATGCTGGGCATCGCGATCGCGGTCGTCGGCATCGGCTGGACCGGGACAAAGCTCTTCGGCGCCAATGCCGGGCTCGCCGCCGGCCTGATGATGGCGGCGATCTTCGCCACCGCCTTCGAGGGACGCGACGCCAAGACCGACGCGATGCTTCTCGCCTGCTGCGTGATCGCGCAAGGCGCGCTGGCGCAGGTCTATTGGGCGGCAAAGCGCAGCGAGCCGGTGCCCGGTCATCTGCCCTGGATCTTCTGGATCGCGCAGGGCTTGGGCGTCCTCATCAAGGGGCCTGTCTCGCCGTTCTTATCGCTGCTGACGGCCGCGGCGCTCATTGCCTTCGACCGTGACTGGCGCTGGCTGCTGAAGATGAAGCTGGTGCGCGGCGTCCTGATCGTGCTCGCGATCGTGCTGCCGTGGCTGATCCTCATCACCTGGAAGAGCGGCGGCGCCTTCTTCCAGGAGGCGGTCGGCAAGGACATGCTGAACAAGGTGGCGCAGGGCGAGGAATCGCACGGCCTGCCGCCCGGCTTCTACATGCTCACCTATTCGCTGTTCATGTGGCCGTTCGGGCTGATCGCTGTCGGCGCCGGGCTGCAGGCGATCAACCGGTTCTGGGGCGATCCGCGGCTGCGCTTCTGCCTGGCCTGGTACATCCCGTTCTGGCTGGTCTTCGAGGCGATCCCGACCAAGCTGCCGCATTATGTCATGCCGGCCTATCCGGGCATGGCGCTTTTGATCGGCTGGCTGCTCACCTTGCCGGCGGACCAGGCCAACGCGCCGCTGAAGCGCTGGCAGACATGGCTGTGGTGGGCGACCGCCTTCGGCCTTGCCGTGGTGGCGATCGGCCTCGCCGTGGTCTGCGTCGGCGCGCCGCTCTATCTCGCCAAGACTTTCTCCTGGTGGAGCATATCGGCGGCGATCGCCGCTCTTGTCACCGGCTATCTCGCTTTCCCCAGGCAGTTGCAGGTGTCGCTTGGCCGCATCGCCGCGATCGCGGTCGGCGCCGGCGTCACCTTCAGCCTGCTGTTCGGGGTCATCGCGCCGTCGCTGAAGCCGATCTGGCTTAGCCCCGCGATCAAGACTGCGGTCGACGCCAACCGCCTTTGCGACAGCACCGTGCTTGCCTCGGCGAAATTCCAGGAGCCGAGCCTGGTCTTCCTGGTCGGCACCAAGACCGTGCTCACCGACGTCGAGGGCGTGGCGCGGCATCTGCTCGACGATCCGTCCTGCGCGCTCGGCCTGGCGCCGATCAAGGACGAGCAGAAGCTTGCCGATGTGCTGACCGCCCAGGGCAAGTCGGCCAAGCGGCTGACCGAGATCGACGGCATCAACTATTCGTCAGGAGACAAGCTTGCGCTCGGGCTTTACCGGGTGGCGCCGTGATGAATAGCCTCAGGCATCGAATGCCCCTATAGACTCGCGCCAAAGCCATGTCCGCCGCGCCCTTTGCCCTTTACCGCCGCTCGCTCGGCAATTTCCGCGATACGATGTCGATCGTGATGCGACGCTTTGCCGTGCGGCCGGCGCGCTATCCGCGAATCCTATGGAGCGTCTGGCTCATAGCCTGGGTGCTGCTCATCATTGCGACCTTCCTGCGCCTCGACGCCGGCGCGGGGGAGATGCGCGGCGAATGGTCACCCGGCTTCGTGCGCTTCACCGATTTCTTCACGCAGTTCGGCCTCGGCGGGTGGTACCTCATTCCGTCAGCGCTCTGCCTCGTCGCCGCCAATCTGACGGATTGGCGCGGCCTTTCCCGGCAAGGCCGGATGCTGGTCTACAACTGGACGTGCTTCGCCTTCCTGGTGCTCTGCGCCGTCGGCCTGTCCGGTCTCGCGGTCAACCTGTTGAAATACGGCATCGGCCGGGCCCGGCCGCTTTATTTCGACAGCTTCGGCGTCCTGTCGCTGCATCCTTTCGCCATGGATGCGCGCTTCGCCGGCTTTCCGTCCGGCCATGCCACGACGATGGGCGCGGTGTTCGGCATCCTGCTGCTTTTGTTCCCGCGGCGCTGGTATGTCGCGCTGGCGGTCACCGCCTGCATCGCCTCGACCCGCGTCTTCGTTGGCGCGCATTATCCAAGCGACACGGTCGCGGGCTTCGGCCTAGGGCTGGCGTTTGCTGTTGCCTCGGGGCTGGTGTTCGCTCGGCTCGGTTTCATCTTCGGCCAGACAAGCGCGAAGCTGCCGATGCGCAAGCGGACATTCCGGCTGGCACCCTCCCGCGCGCCGAGAGGCAGGGTTTCGATGGCCGGCCCGGTCGAAGGCGGCGAGATCGGCGCCGACCGGACGCCAACCCATTAAAGCGCTTCGACCGTACAGCTGTCCTGCTTAGCGCAGGCGCTTTGGCCGTGGATCCGCGAGTTCGCCGGCGAGGCGCCGGTCGAGATAGTCGGCACATTCCTGGATCAGCAGCTCGGAATCGTTGGCGAAGAAATGGTTGGCGCCGGGCAGCGTCTTCTGCGTGATGGTGATGCCCTTTTGCGTGTGAAGCTTGTCGACCAGCCCCTGCACGTCCTTGGGCGGCGCCACCTTGTCGGCATCGCCATGGATGATCAGGCCGGATGACGGGCAGGGCGCCAGGAATGAGAAATCATAGGTGTTAGGCTGCGGCGCGACCGAGATGAAGCCCTCGATCTCCGGCCGGCGCATCAGAAGCTGCATGCCGATCCACGAGCCGAAGGAATAGCCGGCGACCCAGCAGCTCTTGGAATCCGGATGCAGCGACTGCACCCAGTCGAGCGCCGCGGCCGCGTCCGACAATTCGCCGGTGCCGTGGTCGAACTCGCCCTGGCTGCGGCCGATGCCGCGGAAATTGAAGCGCAGCACGGTGAAATCGCGCTTTTGGAACATGTAGAAGAGGTCGTAGACGATCTTGTTGTTCATCGTGCCGCCGAATTGCGGGTGCGGATGCAGCACGATGGCGATCGGCGCGCTCTTTTCCTTAGAGGGCTGATAGCGTCCCTCCAGGCGACCAGCCGGACCGGCGAAAATGACCTCAGGCATAAAATACTCCACGTGGCATATGAATGCGCTAGCCCGGAACTCTTTCGGCCCTGACTGTCCTGCGGCCCCAAACCTTCTGTGGCCTTGACGCCGGGCGAGCGTCTTCCTAGAAGCTAGTTTAGAATTGTTCAAAACTGGGAGGCCGAAACCCGATGGTCCGGCCGCCCGCGCCGCAAGCCGGGTAAATAGGACGGCTTGCCTTGCAATTTCAAGGAAATAACGCGCTATCCTCGCGGGATAGTTGGCGGAAGGACGAACTGAGCGAAAATGGCCGCAACCCGCGCCTATCTCGACTACAACGCCAGCGCGCCGCTCATTGCGGAAGCGCGGGCGGCGATGGTCGCCGCGCTCGATGCCGCCAACCCGTCATCTGTCCACACGGAAGGGCGCGCCGCGCGCCGGCTTGTCGATGACGCGCGCCGCGACGTGGCGCGGCTGGTGAATGCCAAGCCAGAGCATGTCGTCTTCACATCCGGCGCCACCGAGGCCGCCTCGACGCTGCTTACGCCGGACTGGCAGATGGGGCGCGGCGCTATCCGCATGAGCCATCTCTACGTCTCGGCGGCCGATCATCCCTGCATCCTGAATGGCGGGCGCTTCGCGCCGGCGCAGGTGACGAGGATCGGTGTCGACCGGAACGGCATTGCCGATCCCGAGGCGCTTGCCGCCGCGCTCGCCCAGCATGACAAGGCGGCCGGCCTGCCGCTGGTGGCGATCCACGCCGCCAACAATGAAACCGGCGTAGTCCAGCCGGTCGGTCGCATCGCCGAGATTGCCAAGGCCGCCGGCGGAGTGCTGGTTGTCGACGCCGTGCAGGCCGCCGGGCGGATTCCGCTCGATATGTCAGGCCCTTATGCCGATTATCTGATCCTGTCCTCGCACAAGATCGGCGGCCCCAAGGGCGTCGGTGCGATCGTCGCCGCGTCCGACCTGATGATGCCGCGGCCGCTGGTCAATGGCGGCGGCCAGGAGAAGGGCCATCGCGCTGGCACGGAAAACGTCGCCGGGATCGCCGGGTTCGGCGCCGCGGCGCGGGCAGCACATGCGGGCTTGGACGACATGGACGCCGTTGCGCGCCGACGCGACGAGGTCGAAGCCATCGTGACCGAACTGGCGCCGGACGCGGAAATCTTCGGAAATAGCGCTCAGAGGCTTGCCAACACGACATTCTTCGCTATTCCCGGCATCAAGGCCGAGACGGCGCAGATCGCCTTCGATCTTGCCGGCGTCGCGTTGTCGGCGGGCTCGGCCTGCTCGTCGGGAAAGGTCGGGCCAAGCCATGTGCTGAAGGCCATGGGCCATGGCGACAGTCTGGGCGCCTTGCGGATCTCGATCGGCCGCGCGACCGGCGCCGAGGACATCGCGGCCTTCCGGGCCGCGCTGGCCGGCATCGTCGCCCGCCGCGCGGGCAAAGAACAAGCCGCCTGACGGCGGCGAAGACGAATTCAGGCCTCGCGGCCTGGTAGAGCCGTGCGTTTTGTTCTGGCCGGGTGAATTTCCGGTGGACACGCACTATATGGAGCTTACTCCGCTGCGCGTCCCTGCCGGGATGCGGTCTCAGCGGTGCCATAGTTTGAAAACTGTCGGGCCTTGACCCCGGCGTGGATGGAGAACGCTTATGCCTGCTGTGCAGGAGACGATCGATCGAGTCCGAAAGATCGACGTCGACCAGTATAAATACGGATTCCAGACAGAGATCGAGATGGACAAGGCCCCGAAGGGCCTTAGCGAGGATATCATTCGCTTCATCTCGGCCAAGAAGGATGAGCCGGACTGGATGCTCGAATGGCGTCTGGAGGCCTATCGCCGTTGGCTGACGCTGGAAGAGCCGACCTGGGCGCGCGTCCACTATCCGAAGATCGACTTCCAGGACATCTATTACTACGCCGCGCCGAAGAGCACGCCGGGGCCGAAGTCGCTGAGCGAAGTCGACCCTGAACTGCTCAAGGTCTACGAGAAGCTCGGCATTCCGCTCAAGGAGCAGGAAATCCTGGCCGGCGTGCAGAAGCCTGCAGCTGTTGACGCGGACGAGGAAGAGGTCGGCGACAATGTCTACAAGTCCGGCCGCGTCGCGGTCGATGCCGTGTTCGATTCCGTTTCGGTGGTCACCACCTTCAAGGAAGAGCTCGCCAAGGCGGGCGTCATCTTCTGCTCGATCTCGGAAGCGATCCGCGAGCATCCGGAACTGGTGAAGAAATATCTGGGCTCGGTCGTGCCGACCTCGGACAATTTCTACGCGACGCTGAATTCGGCTGTGTTCACCGACGGCTCGTTCGTCTTCGTGCCCAAGGGCGTGCGCTGCCCGATGGAGCTGTCGACCTATTTCCGCATCAACGAGAAGAACACCGGCCAGTTCGAGCGCACGCTGATCATCGCCGAGGAGGGGGCTTACGTCTCCTATCTCGAAGGCTGCACGGCGCCGCAGCGCGACGAGAACCAGCTGCATGCGGCGGTGGTCGAGCTGGTCGCGCTCGACGACGCTGAGATCAAATACTCGACGGTGCAGAACTGGTACCCCGGCGACGCCGAGGGTAAGGGCGGCATTTACAATTTCGTCACCAAGCGCGGCGACTGCCGCGGCGACCGCTCGAAGATTTCGTGGACCCAGGTCGAGACCGGCTCGGCCATCACCTGGAAATATCCGAGCTGCATCCTGCGCGGCGACGATTCCTCGGGCGAGTTCTATTCGATCGCGGTCTCGAACGGCTACCAGCAGGTCGATAGCGGCACCAAGATGATCCATCTCGGCAAGAATACGTCGAGCCGCATCATCTCCAAGGGCATCGCCGCCGGGTTCTCGCAGAACACCTATCGCGGCCAGGTCTCGGCGCATCGCAAGGCGGCCAACGCGCGCAACTTCACCAATTGCGACTCGCTGCTGATCGGCGACCAGTGCGGCGCGCACACCGTGCCCTACATGGAAGCCAAGAACGCGACGGCGAAGTTCGAGCACGAGGCGACGACCTCGAAGATCTCCGAGGACCAGAAGTTCTATGTCATGCAGCGCGGCATCCCCGAGGAAGAGGCGATCGCGCTGATCGTCAACGGCTTCGTCAAGGATGTCATCCAGCAGCTGCCGATGGAGTTCGCCGTCGAGGCGCAGAAGCTGATCGGCATCAGCCTCGAGGGGAGTGTCGGGTAACTGGGAAGATGCTGAAGGTTTTTGGAAACATCTTGGTGGGGTCGCTGGCGCTAGCGCTGTTTGTGGCAATCGCAGGCGCGATCGCGGCGCTTGTTGGCTCTATCGGTGAGTTTCCAACCCTGAAGCAGTTGGGTGGCTCAGTCTCTATCCTCGGCGTGTTTGGTTTTTTTGCTGCCTTTGTTCTGTTTCGTTTCGTCGCCCGGATCAGGCCGCAGAGCAAAGCTGGCAGCGGGAGTGTCGAATGACCGGAGATAAATGGTTCAGGCCGAAACGTTTCGACTACGGTGCCACGCCAGACAACTGGAAAGGCTGGGCCTTCATGGTCGTCTACATCGCGATCGTCGTCGCGCTTTCGCTGATGCTTATTCACGAGGGCGCCGCCGCCTGGCTGGTCGTCCTCATCGTCGTCGCCCTGACGGGCGCAACCATCCCGCTCATCAAGGCCAAGACGGACGGCGACTGGCGCTGGCGTTGGCATTGAATTTGAACGGACATCTTTTGGAACGGAACGAAAATGCTTGAGATCAAGAATTTGCATGCCCGCATCGTCGATGATGGCACCGAGATCATCCGCGGCTTGAACCTGACGGTGAAAGCCGGCGAGGTCGCCGCGATCATGGGCCCGAACGGCTCGGGCAAGTCGACACTGTCCTACATTCTCGCAGGCCGCGAGGACTATGAGGTCACCGAGGGCGACATCCTCTATAACGGCCAGTCGATCCTCGATATGGATCCGGCCGAGCGCGCCACGGCGGGCATCTTCCTCGCTTTCCAGTATCCGATGGAGATACCGGGCGTGGCGACCATGGAATTCCTGAAGGTGGCGATGAACGAGCAGCGCAAGGCGCGCGGCGAGGAGCCGCTCAAGGTGCCGGAGTTCCTCAAGCGCGTGAAGGAAGCGGCGGCCTCGCTGAGCATGGACATGAACATGCTGAAGCGGCCGCTCAATGTTGGCTTCTCCGGCGGCGAGAAGAAGCGCGCCGAGATCCTGCAGATGAAGCTGCTGGAGCCAAAACTCTGCGTGCTCGACGAGACCGATTCCGGTCTCGACATCGACGCGCTGAAGATCGTGTCCGATGGCGTCAACGCGCTGCGTTCGCCGGAGCGCGCCATCGTCGTCATCACCCACTACCAGCGCCTGCTCGAGCACATCGTGCCGGATTCGGTGCACGTGCTCTACAAGGGCCAGGTCATCAAGTCGGGCGACAAGTCGCTGGCGCTAGATCTCGAGGCCAACGGCTATGCCGGCGTGATCGGCGAAGCCGCGTGAGATGGGAGCGGTCGAGGCGAAAGTCATGAACATGCATGCACAGCCCCAGCGCACCTTGGCCGAGACGGCGCTGATCGACGCCTTTGGCGAGCGGCTGTCGCAACTGCCCGGCGACGGCGCGGTGATGGTCAAGCGCGACGACGCGATCGAGGCGATCAAGCACGGCCTGCCGACGCGCCGCGTCGAATCCTGGCATTACACGGACCTGCGCCGGTTGCTGACCAACGTGCCGGCTTTCGAAGCCGACGCCGTGGCCAAGGCACTTGCGCCGGTTCTTGAAGGGTCGGCCGTGCTGCCTGTGCTGAACGGAGTCTCACAGACGAAGCTGCCGGAGGTCGAAGGCGTCACCGTGCAGCGCTTGTCGGAAAAGCTGACCGACGGGAGCGTTGCGCCGGGACTCGATCCCTATGGCGACGACGACGCGATCGGCGCTCTCAACACTGCTTTCGTCGCCGACGGCTATTTCGTCGATATCGCCGACGGCGCCGAGCTGGAAAAGCCGATCGAATTGCAGAATTTGCAGGCCGGCGGCCAGTCGCATGTGCGGCTGTTGACGCGTGTCGGGGCCGGCGCCAAGGCGGTGATCGTCGAGCGCCAGACGGGCGAGGGCGACGAGGCGCTCGTCTCGTCGGTCAGCCAGCTCGTGGTCGGCGACGGCGCGGAGGTGACCTGGCTGATCGTGCAGGAGCAGCCGGACACGGCCACGCATCTCGCCCAGTTCAAGGCGCATATCGGCAAGGACGCCAAGCTGACCCTGTTCGTGATGAATGCCGGCGGTAAGCTCGTTCGCCAGGAAGTCGTCGTCAGGACGACCGGCGAGGGCGCCGATTTCAAATTGCGCGGCATCAACCTTCTAGCCGGCGACACGCATACCGACACCACCATGGTGCTCGACCATGCGGTGCCGCATACCACTTCGACGGAAGTGATGCGCAACGTGGTGACCGGGAAGGCGCGGGGCGTCTTCCAGGGTCGCATCAACGTGCATCAATACGCGCAGAAGACCAACGCCAAGATGGCCTGCAACACGCTGCTGCTGTCGGACGACGGCGAGTTCTCGACCAAGCCGGAGCTCGAGATCTTCGCCGACGACGTCGTCTGCGGCCATGGCGCGACGGTCACCGAGATCGACCACAACCATCTGTTCTACCTGATGGCGCGCGGCATCGACGAGAAATCGGCGCGCGGCCTGCTGGTGAAGGCTTTCGTTGCCGAAGTGATCGAGGAACTGGACGACGAGGCGCTGGTCGAAGCGCTGGAAGAGCGGCTGGACGGCTGGTTTTCGACGCACGGCTAGCGCCTAACCTTCTCCCCTTGTGGGAGAAGGTGGATTGGCGCGCAGCGCCGAGACGGATGAGGGGTGTTGGAAGGATCGCGGCCTTGGCCGGCAAGGACTTGGAAATGGACCAGAAGATCGAAACCACCCCTTATGACGTCGAAGCGATCCGCCGCGACTTCCCGATCCTGTCGCGCCAGGTCTATGGCAAGCCGCTGGTCTATCTCGACAACGGCGCCTCGGCGCAGAAGCCGCAGGTGGTGCTCGACACCATCCAGCACGCCTATTCCCAGGAATATGCCAACGTCCATCGCGGCCTCCATTTTTTGTCGAACGCCGCGACCGACGCCTATGAGAATGCGCGCAAGTCGGTGCAGCGGTTTCTCAATGCGCCCAGCACCGACAACATCGTCTTTACCTCCAACACGACCTCGGCGATCAACACGGTCGCCTATGGTTGGGGCATGCCGCGGATCGGCGAGGGCGACGAGATCGTGCTGTCGATCATGGAGCACCACTCCAATATCGTGCCGTGGCATTTCATCCGCGAGCGGCAGGGCGCCAAGCTGGTCTGGGTGCCGGTCGACGATCTCGGCGCCTTCCATATCGAGGAATTCGAGAAGCGCCTGACTGACCGCACCAAGCTGGTCGCCATCACGCAGATGTCCAACGCGCTGGGCACGGTGACGCCGATCAAGGAGATCGTGCGCATCGCGCATGCGCGTGGCATTCCGGTATTGGTCGACGGTAGCCAGAGCGCGGTGCACATGCCGATCGACGTGCAGGATCTCGACTGCGATTTCTTCGCCTTCACCGGTCACAAGGTCTACGGCCCATCGGGCATCGGCGTGCTCTACGGCAAGAAGGACAGGCTGGAAGAGATGCGGCCCTTCATGGGCGGCGGTGAGATGATCGAGGAGGTGACGGAGGACATCGTCACCTATAACGAGCCACCGCACCGTTTCGAGGCTGGCACGCCGCCGATCGTGCAGGCGATTGGGCTCGGCGCCGCGTTGGACTATATGGAAAAGGTGGGCCGCGAGCGCATCGCAGTACATGAGGCGGACCTCAAGACGTACGCGCATGAGCGGCTGCGGGCCATCAACTCGCTGCGCATCTTCGGCGACGCGCCCGGCAAGGGCGCCATCATCTCGTTCGAATTGCAGGGCATCCATGCGCATGACGTGTCGATGGTGATCGATAGGCAGGGTGTCGCGGTCCGCGCCGGCACGCATTGCGCCCAGCCGCTGTTGAAACGCTTCGGTGTCACCTCCACATGCAGGGCATCGTTCGGCATGTATAATACCAGAGCCGAAGTCGACGCTTTGGCCGAGGCGCTGGAAAAGGCGCGAAAGTTCTTCGGGTGATAATGATGAACGATGTGAGCACGACCCAAGAGACTGGTCCGGAAACGGTTAGCAACGGCATCGTCTCCGCTTCGGCGATCCCCGCCGACGAGCTGGCGCGGCTGACCGACGACATCGTCTCGGCGCTGAAGACGGTCTACGACCCGGAAATCCCGGCCGATATCTATGAGCTCGGCCTTGTCTACAAGATCGACATCGAGGACGACCGTTCGGTCAAGATCGACATGACCCTGACCGCGCCGGGCTGTCCGGTGGCCGGCGAAATGCCGGGATGGGTCGAGAATGCCGTCGGCGCCGTCGAGGGCGTTTCCGGCGTCGAGGTTTCAATGGTGTTCGATCCGCCATGGACGCCTGACCGGATGTCGGAAGAGGCGCAGGTGGCGGTCGGGTGGTATTGAGGCTGATACCCTTGCGCCAGTGGTAAAACTTCACCATTTTAGGTGAGAATCATTCGGCAGGCCTTGAACCTGCAGGGAATGGAGAAGGAAAGCATGGGACGCTTCGCCGTCATCACGATGACCGACAAGGCCGCCGACCGGGTGCGCGAGATCGTGGCTGCGCGCGACAACGCGCATGGCATCCGGCTCGGCATCAAGAAGGGCGGCTGCGCCGGCATGGAATACACCGTCGACCTGGTGACTGAGCCGAACCCCAAGGACGACCATATCGAGCGTGACGGCGCGAATGTCTATGTCGCGCCGGAAGCGGCACTTTTCCTGTTCGGCACCGAGATGGATTTCGAGCAGACGACGCTGCGTACCGGCTTCACCTTC
This sequence comes from Mesorhizobium sp. M2A.F.Ca.ET.042.01.1.1, assembly GCF_003997405.1. Lineage (NCBI taxonomy): Bacteria > Pseudomonadati > Pseudomonadota > Alphaproteobacteria > Hyphomicrobiales > Phyllobacteriaceae > Mesorhizobium > Mesorhizobium sp. M2A.F.Ca.ET.042.01.1.1. The sequence continues at coordinate 1,633 of NZ_RZRX01000148.1, read as the reverse complement.
AAGAATCCGAACCAGAGCTCGGCCTGCGGCTGCGGCGAATCCGTCGAATTGAAGCCGGCCGACCTCAAGGCGCTTGCCGAGGCGCGCGCCTCGGCCTGAGGAATTCCTGGCGCGCTGCTCAGTTCGGCAGTGCAGCGATCACAACAAGCTCCACCACCAGGTCTGGTTGCGCCAGGGCGGCGACGCCGATCACTTCCGATGGCGGCGGGTTGTTGTAGCTGCAGTGCTTCGGGCAATGTTCGGCAAAGAATTCGTCCAGCACGTCCAGACGGAAGTTGGGTGAGCTGAGGACGCCGCCGCAGGGAAACGGCCCTTTGACGTAGAACGTCACCTTGACCAGATGGTCGAGCGAGCTGCCAAGTTCCTCCAGATCGGATTTGATATTTGCAAGGATTTCGCGCCACTGCGCTGGCGCGTCGCCGACAGCGCCGCCCTGGTGTTTCGACGGATCGTAGTCGTCGACGGTGGCGGTGTTGCCGGACAGAAAAACGTATCCCTTCGTGTCCGAGACGACGGTGCCCTTGCCCCAAGGCATCAAACGATCGCCTTTGAATTTCTTGTGCGTCGCAAGTTCATTTCGGCCTCCTGTCGCCAGATGGTTGTCTTGATGCAGTTCCGGGCGGAAAACCGATGGGCAGTTGTGCTGGAACTGCTCTAATCAACCCACATGCCTGTCCGCTTGTGCCAGTCGGCGATCGATTCCTCTGGATAGACCTCGAACACCTTGTCCTTCTTGCCGACCACCGGCTCGACCCAATTCGCCTTATATTTCAGCATCAGATGCACCTTTTCCGGCGGTTTCGGCAGGTCGGTGTCGATCGCCGAGGCGAAGGGATGCACAAGCTCTGGCCAGGTCGGGTCGTAGAGCCAGAGCGCCGAGCCGCATTTGCGGCAGAAGTTGCGCTCGCCGGTCGAGACCTCGCAATGCGGATGCTCGTCGTCCTCGATCTCGGCGCGATAGACGCCGAGGCTGCGCTTGCCCGTGATTTTCAAAGTTTCGTAGTCGGCGCCGAGATTGATGGCGAAACCGCCGCCGCCCTGCTGCTTGCGGCAGATCGAGCAGTAGCAGAGCATGAACGGCACCGGCGTATGGCTTTCCACCTCGAAGCGGACGGCGCCGCAGCGGCAGGAGCCTTTGAGCAGGACAGGCATGGCGGGAACTCCGTTTTCCAGATCTCAACCTGTCAGCATGCCTTTGGTTGCGGCGATGACAAGGCCGATGGCGGATGAGATGATCGCGCCATGGATAATACGCGCCTTGAAGAACTGTTCGAAAGCCTGGGCCCGATCAGCATCCGAAAACTGTTCGGCGGCAAGGGCATCTATTGCGATGGCGTCCTCGTCGCGGTGGTGGTGCGCGGCGAACTGATGCTCAAGGCGGATGAGGAAACCATTCCCGATTTCGAGGCCGCCGGCTGCAGCCAGTGGACCTATACCGGCTCGCGCCACGGCAAGGTGGTGGCGATGCCCTATTGGAGCGTTCCCGACGAGGCGTTCGACGATCCGGATGAGATGGCCGTGTGGGCACGGCGGGCCTATGATGCGGGAAGACGGGCGGGGGAGTGATTTGATCCGTTATTGAAGACTACGAAGGGCACGTCGAGGCCGCCCCCTCATCCGGCCGCTTCGCGGC
>NZ_RZRX01000147.1:0-15852 GCF_003997405.1 Mesorhizobium sp. M2A.F.Ca.ET.042.01.1.1 | reverse complement strand
GGCCAGGATCTTGCGCGAATTCGGGCCGGCGAGGATCTGGGTCGAGTATTCCTCGGTGCGGTCGGTCAGCGTGAAGGCAGCGTCGGCGGGCATGCGCGACTTCAGCCATTCGAAATCGTGCCATTGCGCCACCGCGGCGGTGATCAGCGTCATCAGGTCTTCGCGGTGACGCACCACCGACATCTCCGTGACGATGCGGCCCTTGTCGTCCGCGAAATAGACAAGGCCGATGCGGCCGGGTTTTGGCACCAGGCCGGTGACCTGCAGCGCCAGCCAGTCGGCGGCGCCTGGACCTTCGAGGTTGAAGCGCGAGAAACCTGGCAGGTCGAGGATGCCGGCGGCGTCGCGCACGGCCAGGCATTCCTCACGCACGGCGCGGTGCCACGGCCCGTCGCGGCGGAAGGTGAGCGTCGCTTCCTCGGAGGTGTCGTCGCCGGGTCCAGCATACCAGGTGGCGCGTTCCCAGCCATTATAGGCGTCGAACTGGCCGCCCAGCGCCTTGATGCGCTCATGCAGCGGCGAAAGCTTGCGGTTGCGCCCCTCCGGCCAGGCATGGCGCGGGAACTGAATGGCGTATTCGTTACCGTAGATCTCCATGCCCTTGGCGACGCAATAATCGGGCGCCGAGGCGAAGGACGTGAAGCGGCGCGGGTCGCAAGACCACATGTCCCATTCCGTCTGGCCCTCCGTCACCCATTCGGCCAGCACCTTGCCGGCGCCGCCGCCTTGCGCGATGCCGAAGGTGAAGACGCAGGCCTCGAAGGCGTTCGGCACGCCGGGCATCGGCCCGATCAATGGGTTGCCGTCCGGTGCGTAGGGGATCGGCCCGTTGATCACCTTGGAAAGGCCGGCGGTGCCGAGGATCGGCACGCGGGCGACGGCGTCGGCGAGATAATGCTCGAGACGGTCGAGATCGTCGGGGAAGAGCTGGAAGGAAAAGTCCTCCGGCATCGGATCGTTGTGGGTTGCCCAATGCGCGCGGCAATTGCGCTCATAGGGGCCGAGATTCATGCCGCTCTTTTCCTGGCGCAGGTAGTAGGAGGTATCGACGTCGCGCAGCAGCGGCAGCTTGTGGCCCTGCTCCTTCGTCCAGGCGGCGAGCTCGGGGATCTCTTCGAACAAAATGTATTGATGGCTCATCACCATCATCGGCACCTCGCGGCCGAACATCTTTCCAACCTCGGCGGCGCGGTAGCCGGCGGCGTTGATGACGATCTCGCAGCGGATCTCGCCCTGCGGTGTCTCGACCACCCATTCGCCGTTCTCGCGGCGAACGCCGGTCACCGGGCAGAAGCGGATGATCCTGGCGCCCATGTCGCGCGCGCCCTTGGCCAGCGCCTGTGTCAGCTGCGCCGGGTCGATGTCGCCGTCGCTCGGATCGTAGAGCGCTCCCTTCAACTCATGCGTCTCGATGAAGGGGTAGCGTCGCTTGATCTCGTCGAGGCCGACCACGTCGATGTCCATGCCCTGGTAGCGGCCCATGCCCTTGGCGCGCTGGAATTCCTGCATGCGCTCCTTCGTATGGGCGAGCCGGAGCGAGCCGGTGACATGATAGTTCATCGGATAGTCGACCGCTTCGGCCAGGCCCCGGTAAAGCTCGGTCGAATAGCGCTGCATGTTCATCAGCGACCAGGACGACGAGAAGGTCGGCACATTGCCCGCGGCATGCCAGGTCGAGCCGGAGGTCAGCTCGTTCTTTTCCAGAAGCACGCAGTCGGTCCAGCCCGCCTTGCACAGGTGATAGAGCGATGAGCAGCCGACGACGCCGCCTCCGATGATCACCACGCGCGCCGTGGTCGGCAAACCGGCCATGTTTTTCTCCCCAAGTTCAAAGCGCGACATGTCGCGCTTTGCTTCCTTTGATGCATGCCGCTGCCCCAAAACCGCTGGACACTTTTGGGCGGCATGCAATGTTCAATATACCGGTGGTGAAACCACCCAGATCACCACAGCCGGCTCGGTGCCCGGATTGCGCCAGCGATAAGGCTTGCCCTCGAAGCGAAACGAGTCGCCTTCGCCAAGCCGATGCCAGACGCTCGCTATCTCGATGTCGAACAGTCCGGAGACGATGTATCCGGCCTCCTCGGTCGGCCGAAGTGCAGCGGCCTTCATCTCTGCGCCGGGCGCGAACACGGAGCGCACTACCTCGAAACTACCGCCGAGATCGGGCGACAGAAGCTCCTCCACCAGACCCGATTCGCTTGTGCCAAGCACGCGGCGCCGGCCGGCGCGCACGATCACCCCACGTTCTTCCTCAGCGGGCACCTCATGACTGAAGAACAGGCTGATCGGCACATCGAAGAGATCGGCGAAGGCCCGCAAGTCGCCGACCGAAGGCACCGAGAGGCCGCGCTCGACCTGGCTGACCCAACCAACCGAACGGCCCAACTTGAGCGCAATTTCACTGAGCGTGAGGCCGCGCGCTTTGCGGAGCGCGCGGATGTCGCCGGCCAGCAGCCGGTCGCCATTGTCCTGCTCAGATCTGGCCGTGGTCGAGCTCAAAAGCTTCTCGTGAAAAAAACCGGATAAATTTCATGAGAGGATAAAACCATGAAAAAATCAAGGAGATTTTCATAGGCCACAAGATTTGCTTGCGCGTTTTCGGCGGTTGATGCAAAGGCTCGCACACGAGCGGCGAGTGGGGCGCCCGGTCGGAGACCAATCTTAGTTTATAGTCTGCGGATGGTCGTCAAGGGAACCGGGTTGCGGGTTTCTGACCATGCCGAAAGGGACGACCCATGCTTGAGAAGAACATCCGGATCGCGTCGGATGCGGAGATCGTCGATGAGGCGATCACGTCGCGCCGGTCGGTGCGCGCTTTCCTGCCCGATATGGTCGATGACGATACGATCCGCGCGATCCTCGCGGTCGCCGCGCGCGCGCCGTCCGGCACCAACATGCAGCCCTGGCGCGTCTATGTGACCAAGGGCGAGGTCAAGCAGCGCATCAGCGACGCGATCCTCAACTCCGGCATCCGCGCCGAAAAGGCCGAGTGGGACGAGTATCGTTATTATCCTGATCAGTTCTTCGAACCCTATCTGACCCGTCGGCGCGCCAATGGCTTTGGCCTTTACGGCGCGCTGGGCATCGGCCGACGCGAGGTCGACAAGATGCGGGCGCAGCACGACCGCAACTTCATCTTCTTCGACGCGCCGGTCGGCATGATCTTCACGATCGACCGGAGACTGAACCAGGGCTCGTGGATCGATTACGGCATGTTCCTGCAGAACATCATGGTCGCTGCACGGGGCAGGGGACTGCATACCTGTCCGCAGGCGGCCTTCGCTCCCTACCATCGGCAGATCAGGCCGGTGCTCAACATTCCAGACGAAGAGATCGTCGTGTGCGGCATGGCGCTCGGCTATGAGGACACGTCCAAGCCCGAAAACGAGTTCCGCACCGACCGCGCGCCACTTGAGGACTGGGTGACCTTCGCGGAATAGTGCTGGCTTAATCGGTACTCATATGCGCGCCGTGGCCGCTGACATGGGCGCCGTCACGCGGCGTCAGCCGCAGGTAAGCCGACAGCGCGGAAAGCGTGATCAGCCCTTCGACGACGAACAGGATGCGATAGTCGTCGACGCTGGCCTTGCCGCCGCCGGCAAGCAGCGACAGCAGCGCGGCCGCAAGGCCGACGCTGATCGCCACCGCAAGCTGCCACAGAATGTAATAGAGCGCGCTGAAGCGGGCGAGCTGCTCCGGCGCGATGTCCGAATAGGAAAGATTGCCGGTCGAGGCCCATTGCACCGAGCGGAAGACGCCGAAAACAAAAATGTAGGCCAGCACGATCCAGGCCGGCAGGCTCTCCTGCATCAGGGCAAAGCCCGCGACCAGCAAGGCGACGATCGGGGTGTTGGTGACCAGCACGCGCCTGAAGCCGAAGCGGTTCAGAAGCCGTGGCATGAAGAAGCGCATGATCAGGGATCCGATCGCGGCGACGAAGGTCAGCGAGCCGGCTTGCACGGCGCTCATGCCGAAGCCGAGCTGGAACATCAACGGCAAGAGGAACACCACCGAGCTGAGGCCGATCGTGTCGAGGCTGCCGCCGGTGAGGAAGGAGATGCGGAAGGTGCGGATGCGCAGCAGGTTGAGGTCGAGCAGCGGGTTGCGGGCGCGCAGGCAGTAGAAGGCGGCAACCGCCAGGATGATGATCGCCAGGCCAAGCTCGATGCCGATCAGGCTGCCCGCGGCATCCTTCGCGGCAAGCGAGTCCATCCCGAAGATCAGAAGACCCATGCCGCTGCCCACGAGCAGGAAGCCCGGAAAATCGAACGGCGTGCGGACAGGCTTGGTCGTCGACGGAAACAGCGAGGCGGCCAGCAGCGCCGCGGTCAGCGCGATCGGGATGTTGATGTAGAAGATCCAGCGCCACGAGACATAGGTGGTGAGCGCGCCGCCCACCAGCGGTCCGACCAGCGGCCCGGACTGGCCGGCGAGCGAAATATACATGTTGATCTTGAGCGTGCGGTCGCGCGGGAAGCTCGACAGGATCACGACCTGGCCAAGCGTGCCCATCAGCGCGCCGCCGCAGCCCTGCAGGGCGCGCGAGCCGACCAGCATCCAGATGTTTTCCGAAAGGCCGCACAGCGCCGAGGCGGTAGCGAAGACGAGCAGGGCGAAGCAATAGACGTTGCGCAGGCCGAAGCGGTCGGCCAGCCAGCCGCCGAGCGGCATGGTGACGATGAGGCTTGCGACATAAACGGTGATCAAAAGGCCAAGCTGGCTTGGCGAGCGGTCAAGGCTCTCGCCGATGCCGGGCAGCGCCGTGACCACGACGTTCTGGTCCAGGCTGGTCATGAACACGCCGCAAGCGACGGTTGCCGGCAACAACATCGACGGACCCTCCGCCGGAGAAAAGCGGGTCGTGGCCGTCGCCGAAGTCTCAACAGTCATGGAAGGGTATGGTCGAACTGGTTGCCTGAGCGGACGTTTGCCTGGCAAACGCCCGTGATTCCTTAGCTATCGCGCCTGCTGGCCCGACCCTCAAGCAGCAGTTGTAGCCGTTCGTAGTGCCAGAGTTCTGGCCGACCAATCCGTGGTTCCGCCATGCCGGCTACTGCACCTCGTAGCCGACCTCTTCGCTGGCGTGGCACAAGGCCTTCCAGAACGAACGCGCGAAGGAGCGGAAGACGTAGATGTCGAACTGGTCGGCGCCTGTGCGCTGGATCTGGGCGAAAATGTCGTGATGATTGGTCGAACGGCCGGCACCGAGCGGGAAGGCCGGCAAGGCGAAGTCGATGGCAAAAAACTTCGCCATCACCCATTCGGCCTTCGGGCCGGCGATGCGGATCGCGGTGCGGCCATGCGACAGGTCCGTGAGCGTGCCGATGGCCGGCGTGATGACGCCGGCGAAGGCCGCAGCCAGTCCTTCGGCTTCGTCGACCACGGTGAATTTCCCCGGCGCGAAGCCGAAGGCGGCGCGGGCGCCGCTGTTCACGCCGCCGCCGGCGCCGTCAGGCAGAGTGAGACCGGTGACCTTGCGGATGATCTCGATCAGTCGCTTCTCTTCGCCCGGCCAGGCGGCAAGCTGCAGGATCGAGCCCGGCCGCGTCTCGGACAGGATGACATCAACGCCATGTTCGAAATTGCCGTGCGAACCCGGATGGTAGTCCGGCTCGAGCGGCGACTGGCGCTCGGGCAATTGCTGCTCAGCCATGCATGCGGCTCCCGTCCGGGTCGTAGAAATGGTTGGAGACGATCTCGACCGGCCCGAACCGGTTGCGCAGCGGATCCGAGACGAAGGCGCGGGTCCCGTGCCGCGCCTTGCCGCCCTTGACCAGCGCCAGGGCGATATATTTGCCGAGAGCCGGCGAATAGCAGCAGGCGGTGATATGGCCGATCGAATCGTGCGGATTGGCTTCGTCCAGTTCCTCGACGATATGTCCGCCGCCGTTGAGGGCCCGGTTGTCGAGGGCGATCAGCCCGACCAGCTCGAGCCGGTCCGGGGCGATCAGGCCTTCGCGGTCCATCATGGCCGAGCCGATGAAGGGCTTCTTCTTCGACAGCATCCAGTCGAGATGGAGGTCGCGCGCCGTGGTGCGGCCGTCGATCTCGGCGCCGGTGACATGGCCCTTCTCGATGCGCATCGTGCCCAGCGCCTCGAGCCCGTAGGTGACAAGGCCAAAAGGCTTGCCGGCCTCGATCAGCGCTTCCCAGACGCGGGTGCCGTAGCCGGCGCCGGAATAGACCTCGAACGCCATTTCGCCGGAGAAGGACAGGCGGCAGATCATCACCGGCACGCCGGCGATCCGGCCATGCACGATGCCCATGAAGGGCAGGGTGGCGTTGTCGACGGCAGTGCCGGTGACGCAAGCGGCAAGGATGGAGCGCGCGTTTGGGCCGCCGATCGCGGCCCCCGCCCATTCGTCGGTGACGGAGGTGACGGTGACCTTCAGCTCCGGCCAGATGACGTCGAGGAAATATTCCAGATGCTGCATCACCTTGCCGGCATTGGCGGTGGTGGTGGTCATCAGGAAATCCTGCTCGCCGAGCCGCCAGGTGGTGCCGTCGTCGAAGGCAAGACCGTCCTCGCGCAACATCAGGCCGTAGCGCGCCTTGCCGACGGCCAAAGTGGAAAACATGTTGGTGTAGACGCGGTCGAGGAACTCGGCCGCGTCGGGTCCCTGCACGGCGATCTTGCCCAGTGTCGAGACATCGACGATGCCAGCGCTGTCGCGCGTGGCTCTTGCTTCCCGCACATAGGCCTGCTCGACCGTCTCGCCGGGGAGGCCGTAGATCATCGGGCGGTACCAGAGGCCGGCCGAATACATCCTTGCGCCATTGGCGATGTGCCAGTCATGCATCGGGGTCAGCCGCTCGGGCTTGAGGTCGCCGAAGCGCTCTGCCGCCAGCGAGCCGATCGACACCGCCGTGTAAGGCGGGCGGAAGCGCGTCGTGCCGACTTCGGGAATCGGCTTGCCGAGCGCCTCGGCCATGATGGCGAGACCCGGCACGTTGGAATTCTTGCCCTGATCGGTCGCCATGCCGAGCGTGGTGTAGCGCTTCAGATGCTCGACCGAGACAAAGCCCTCGCGATGCGCCAGCCGCACGTCCTCGGCGGTGACGTCGTGCTGGAAGTCGACAAAGCTCTTGCCCTTGGCCCTGATCTCGAAGACCGGAGCCGGATCGGGATCGCCAGGAGCCGCCTCGACGACGGGCAGGGGAGCGGATGAAGCCGTACCGCCAGCCGCCTGGAGACCGGCGGCGCGACCTTCCGCGATTGCCTCCGCTGTCGAAAAACTGCCGGTGAAGGCGCCGGCGCCGATCCAGCGCTGCGTCGGCTTCGGCGGCAGGAAAGCTTGCCTGGCAGGGTCCCACTCGGCTTTCGCGCCGGCCTGGCTGGCGAGGTGGATGGTCGGCGACCAGCCGCCCGACATCAGAAGGCTGTCGGCATGGATGCTGCGCTCGTCGCCGCTGAGCGAACCGCTCATGGCGTCGAAGCGTTGCACCTTGAGGCCGGTGAGCGCCTTGCCGCCCTCGGTCGCGACCACGGCGTGACCGGCAAGCAGCTCAGCTTCCGCATCGCTCGCCAGCCGGCGCATCTCGTTCGAGATATCGCTGCGGACATCGATGATGGCGACCACCGCAGCGCCAGCCTTCTTCAGGGCGACGGCCGAGCGGTAGGCGCTGTCGTTGTTGGTGAAGAGCGCGACGCGCTGTCCAGGCAGCACGCCATATTCGTTGACATAGCGCCCGGCGGCGTGCGCGAGCATCACGCCTGGGCGGTCATTGCCCGGGAACACCAGCGGCCGTTCGAAGGAGCCGGTGGCGAGCACCACCGTGCCCGCGCGGATCGCCCAGTAGCGCTGGCGCGGCTCGCCCTTGGCGGCCACTTCCTTGTGGTCGGTCACCCGTTCAAGCGCGGCAAGCGTGTTGCCGTCGTAATAGCCCCACACCATCGTGCGCGGCAAAAGCCGCACATTGTCGTTGCCTGCGAGCTGCGCAGCCATACGCTGGGCCCAGTCGGCGGCAGGCATGCCGTCGATGGTTTCGCCCGACCAGTTGGCGGAGCCGCCAAAATGGGCTTCGAGATCGGCGAGGATGACCCGGGCTCCCTGGTCGGCGGCGGCCTTCGCCGCCATCAGGCCGGCCGGACCGGAGCCGACGACCAGCACGTCGCAGAAAGCGTTCATGCGTTCGTAGCGCGCCGGGTCGGGAGCGGTGCCCGCCTTGCCGAGACCGGCGGCGCGGCGGATGAAATGCTCGCAGAACATCCAGAAGCGCGTGCCCTTCAGCGGACCGATCACCGGTCCCATGAAGGTCTTGTAGTAGAAGCCGGCCGACAGGATCTTGCCGCCAAGCTGGTTGATGGCGCCGATGTCCCAGGCGAGCGACGGCGTGCGGTTCTGGCTGACCGCGACGAGCCCGTCATAGATCTCGACCATGGTGGCCGGGATGTTGGGCTCGCGCACTTCGCCGCGCAGTACCGTCACCAGCGCGTTAGGTTCCTCGACGCCGGCGGAGAGCAGGCCGCGTGGGCGATGGTATTTGAACGAACGGCCGAACAGCGTCACGCCGTTGGCGAGCAGCGCCGAGGCCAGCGTGTCGCCGGCATGACCGGTGTAAGGCGCGCCGTCGAAGGTGAAGCGGATGGTGCGCAGCCGGTCGATGCGGCCGCCGGTCTCCGTGCGGCGCGGGCTCACGAGCGGCCCTCCGCCTTGTTGTCGGCAGATTTGTGGCCGCCACGCGCGAAGGCCGTGCTCAGGATCTCATGCGTGATGGTGTTGCGCACGACCCTCAGATGCGCACGGCAACCGCCGGAATGCTGCCAGATCTCATTGTGGTCGCCGGCCGGATTGAGCCGGTCGTAGACATAGGCGTTCCAGGCGTCGAGGTCTTGCGAGGCCGGCTGCGGCCGCTTGCGGTGGCCGTCGCCCTGATAGGTGAATTCAATGACGTCGCGCGGCCCGCAATAGGGACAGGTGATCAGCATTTTCTGGTATCTTCTTGTTCAGCCATGATCTTTTCAAAAACCGGTTCCCACTTTTTGGGATCATGGTTCCTAATGCAGGCGCGGGTTCGCGCCCTGGCCTTTGTCGTCGATGATCAAGCCGCGATAGAAGCGGTCGAGCGTGAAGGGCGCGTTGAACTCGTGCGGCTCGTCCTTGGCGATGGTATAGGCAAAGCACCAGCCCGAGGCCGGCGTCGCCTTGAAGCCGCCGTAGCACCAGCCGCAATTGAGATACATGCCCGGCAGCGGGCCGGCGGTGATGATCGGCGAGCCGTCCATCGTCATGTCGCACAGCCCGCCCCAAGAGCGCAGCATGCGTACCCGTGCGAGACCCGGGAACAGCGCCAGCATCTCGCTCATCACCTCATCGACGATCGGCAGGCTGCCGCGCTGGGCGTAGCTGTTGTAGCCGTCGAGGTCGCCGCCATAGACGAGGCCGCCCTTGTCGGACTGCGAAATGTAGAAGTGGCCCATGCCGAAGGTGAGAACGGTGTCGATGACCGGCTTCAGCGATTCCGAAACGAAGGCCTGCAGAACGTGGCTTTCGATCGGCATGTGCGAAATGCCGGCAAGCTGCATGACCTGGCCGGTGCTGCCGGCAACCGCAAGCGCGACCTTCCTGGCGCGGATTTCACCGCGCGTCGTCGAAACGCCGGTGATGCGGCCGCCGTCGCGGAGGAAGCCAGTGACCTCGCAATTCTCGATGATGTCGACGCCGCGCCGGTCGGCGCCGCGCGCATAGCCCCAGGCGACCGCGTCGTGACGGGCGGTGCCGGCGCGCGGCTGCATCAGCCCGCCAAGCACCGGGAAGCGCGCCGAACCCGAGACCTCCAGCGCCGGCACGAGCCGCTTGATCTGCTCGACATTCATCAGTTCGGCATCGACGCCGAGATGGCGCATGGCGTTGCCGCGCCTCGCATAATCGTCGAGCTGGGCAGGCGTATGCGCAAGGTTCAGGCAGCCGCGCTGCGAGAACATGACGTTGTAGTTGAGGTCGTGCGAGAGGTTTTCCCACAGCTTCATCGAATGTTCGTAGAAGCGGGTGTTCTGCGGCAAGAGATAGTTGGAGCGCACGGCTGTGGTGTTGCGTCCGACATTGCCGGAGCCGAGCCAGCCTTTTTCCAGCACGGCGACATTGGTGATGCCGTGTTCCTTGGCAAGGTAATAGGCGGTTGAGAGGCCGTGCCCGCCGCCGCCGATGACGATCACATCGTAGGAAGCCTTGGGGTCAGGCTTGCGCCAGGCGGGCTTCCAATCCTTGTTGCCGGCCAGCGCATTCTTGAGCAGCGAAAAGGCTGAATATTCCGCCATTCTTCCTATCGTCCTTATGATGCGAGGCGGCAGACTATAGAGCAGGCGGGAAGCGCAAAGCCAAGATTGCGCCATCGCTTTTCGACAGGCCGACTCCGCTCGACGCGACCGGGACGGCTTGCCGCCCGATAGGCCGGTCTTTATCAAGGGCGGAAATTTCGAGGATTTTCGGCCGCGAGTCGCCAACAAAGCCATGTTTTTCCGCCTGCTACGCCTGATTCTGGTCGTCATCGTCGCTGTCTTCGGGCAGCCGGTGTTCGACGCCTCGGCGCAGGCGATCGGCCACGGCTCGGCGCAACTCATCGCCGATCAGACCAAGGTCATCCAGGACCTGACGGCCAAGACGGACGGGCTGGAGAAGAGACTGGGCGACCCCGACCAGGACGATGCGGGACTGGTCGATATTCGCCTGCAGCTCGAAGACATCTCGCGGGCGGCGCTGACCAGCGCGCTGGCATTCCGCCAGCGCCTCAACGATATCAACGCCCGCGTCGAAGTGCTTGGGCCGCCTCCGGCACAGGGGCAGCCACCCGAGCCGGCGATCGTCAGCAACGAGCGCAGCGCGCTTGTCTCGGAGAAGGCCGAGATCAACTCGGTCGTCGCCAGCGCGCAGAATCTGTCGGTCCGCGTCAACGGGCTGGTCGACAAGATCTCAGTGATGCGCAGCGAGCTTTTCCGCAGCGTCATCACCAAACATTATGATCTGAACGACGCGCTGAGCCCGCAGGCCTTTTCCGACGCGCATGACCAGATCTCGGGTCTTTACAAGGCGGTGTCGTCCTGGCTGAGCTTCGCCCTCAAATTCAAGTTCCAGGCGATCCTTGCCGCGACGCTGATGGCGCTGGCGCTGGCGGCCGTGCTCCTGATCGGCGGCAGGCGCTTGTTCGGCCGCATCTTCGAGGCCGACCCAACCGTCGAGGAGCCGTCCTATCTCAGCCGGCTGTCGGTCGCCTTCTGGTCGACGCTGCTGCCGACCCTGGCGCTCGGCGTCTTCTTCGCCTCGGCCGTGTTCTTCTTCAACTATTACAATGTGCTGCGAGGAGACATCGGCACGTTCCTCAACGCCTTGCTGACGGTGATCGGCATGGTGTTCTGCGTCAACCGGCTGACCAACGCCGCGCTTGAGCCGCGCCTGCCCAACTGGCGCCTGATCCCGGTCGCGACTGGGCCGGCGCGCTGGCTCGTCGGGTTGACGACCGCGATGGCCCTGGTGCTCGGCTTGAATTACTTCCTGTCGGTCGTCAACGAGAAGATGGGCTCGCCGCTTTCGCTGACGATCGCCAGGAGCTTCATCGCAACCATCATCATCGGCGTCATCCTGATCCTGATGGGATGGTTGAAGCCTTTCAAGGCGCAGGACGGCTCATGGCGTCCCTGGCCGGCCTGGCTTCGTTTCCTTGCCGTCGGGCTCGGCCTGTTCACCATTGCCGCGGCACTGCTCGGCTATATCGGCCTGTCGCTTTTCGTCGCGTTCCAGGTCGTGGTGACCGGGACCGTCCTGGTGACGGCCTATATCGGCTTCCTTTCGGCGCGCGCGATCGGCGAGGAGGGAGGCTTCGCCGACACTTCGGTCGGGCGCTGGCTTTCGGAAAATTCAAGCTACGAGGATACCGCGCTCGACCAGCTCGGGCTGGTGGTCAGCATCGCCATCAACCTGATGATCGTCGTGGTGTTCCTGCCGCTGATCCTGTTGATGTGGGGATTCCAGCCCGGCGATATCGAGGCCTGGGCCTATAAGCTGGCGACCGGCGTCTCGATCGGGTCGGTGACCATCTCCTTCCTAGGCATCCTCAGCGGCATCGTCGTCTTCGCCATCGGCTATTTCCTGACGCGCTGGTTCCAGGGCTGGCTGGACGGCTCGGTAATGGCGCGCGGCAAGGTCGATGCTGGCGTGCGCAACTCGATCCGCCTCGGCGTCGGCTATGCCGGCGTGGCGATTGCCGGCCTCGTCGGCATCTCGGCGGCCGGCATCGATCTTTCCAACCTGGCGCTGGTCGCCGGCGCCCTTTCGCTCGGCATCGGCTTCGGCCTGCAGAATGTCGTCTCGAATTTCGTCTCGGGCCTCATCCTGCTTGCTGAACGGCCGTTCAAGGTCGGCGACTGGATCGTCGCCGGCGATGTCAGCGGCACGGTGCGCAAGATCAGCGTGCGCGCCACCGAGATCGAGACCTTCCAGCGGCAGTCGGTGATCCTGCCCAATTCGAACCTCATCAACAATGCGGTCGGCAACTGGACGCATCGTAACAAGCTGGGGCGGGTCGAAATCAAGGTCGGCGTCGCCTATGGCAGCGACGTGCGGCGCGTCCATGCCATCCTGCTAAATATTGCCCGCGCCCATCCGATGGTGCTGAAGAATCCGGAGCCGTTCGTCCTCTTCGCCAATTTCGGGGCTGCCGCGCTCGAGTTCGAAATTCGCGTCTTCGTTGCCGACATCATGAACAGCAGCGTCGTGCAGAACGATATTCGTTTCGCCATCTTCGATATTTTCGAGGACGAGCGGATCGAAATCCCGTCGACGCCGCGCGCCGTGGTCGAGACGAACAAGCACGAAGCCTGGCCTATCGACGACGACAAGATCGAAGCCGAATTTGCCGAGCGCCAGAGGCTGGAGGAGGAAGCCGCGGCCGAGCGGGAACGGCTTGCCAAGATGAAGCGAAGGGGCCGCAAGCCCGACCCGGGCTAAGGTGTATCGATATCCGGGTGAGGCCGGTCTGCAAATCGCGGCTTCCTGCGCGCCCCTCTTGGACGCCGATGCCCGAAGGTCGACCCATCTTCGGTGCAGCCGAAACCGATTGTGGCATGAATGCGGCATTCAGTTGCGGTTCAGGTAACATCTCATATAAGCTTCGATGCAAAGGGCGAGAATGCCTTGCAAATTTGAACAGAGGCGGTGTGTGAAACACCGGAAATGCAATGTGGAAGTCTGTCGTTGCCGCCATTGCTTTGCTGGCCTTGGGCGGTTCGGCTTTCGCGGCCAGCGCGATCAACAGGGACGCCCAGACGCGGACCCTGGTGGTGACCGAAGGCGGCGCCAAGAGCGAGCTGACGCTCGGTGCCGGCGAGACGGTGGAGTTCTGCTCGAACGGCTGCTTCGTCACCCTGCCCAATGGTGACCTCGAAGCCCTGACCGGTTCGGAAACGGTCGAAATTTCGGGCGGGACCGCCCGCATCAAGTAACGCGCCACGGATTGGCGCGGCAAGATTGGCAAAGGCCGGACCGATGTCCGGCCTTTTATCGTTTCTGGTAGCCGACGCTTAACGATGACGCCCGAAAAACCGGCATGACCATTCCCTGCAACCGCACGTTTTAACGTTCGCTGCGTCATCCCCGGCTATATCTGCCCCCAAGGACGCCGGCACACGGCGTGGGTTGAATTGGCGCGTGGTCCTTTCCGTATTTGGAGTTTCGGGATCCTGCGCTCGATCGGGGCAGGACAATGGACGCGAGGTCGGACAGGAACGCAATTCCGCTTGCGGTTGATCTCGACGGCACGTTGGTTGCAACGGACCTTCTGTGGGAAGGCCTGTTCATCCTCCTCAAGAAGAACCCGCTCTATTTCTTTCTGCTGCCGCTCTGGCTGACCGGCGGTCCGGCGCGGCTTAAGCAGGAAATATCCCTGCGCGTCGACATCGACCCGGCCTCGCTGCCTTACCGTCAGGAATTGATCGACCGTTTGCGCGCCGAGCATCGGGAGGGCCGCGTGATCGTGCTGGCGACCGGAACTCCCCGCAAGTTTGCGGAAGCCATCGCGGCGCATCTCGGCATTTTCGATCGCGTGCTGGCGACCGACGGCCCGCATAACATGACCTCGGGCCGCAAGTGCTCCGCTCTGGTCGCCGCCTATGGCGATGCGGGCTTCGATTACGCCGGCAACAGCCGCCACGACCTCAAGGTCTTCGACGCCGCGCGCAATGCGCTGGTGGTGGCGCCCGACCGCAGCGCCCGGCGCTGGCAGGCGGCGCATCAGGCCGAGGCGATGCCGGCGCCGAAGCCGACGCTGAGAACCTATATCAAGATGCTGCGCATGCATCAGTGGCTGAAGAACGCACTGATCGCCGTGCCGATGGTGCTGTCGCACGAATATTTCAATCCGAACATGATCTGGGAATGCCTGCTGGCGTTCGTGTCCTTCAGCGCCGTGGCGTCCGCCATCTACATCCTCAACGATTTCTTCGACCTGGCGCTCGACCGCAAGCATCCGACCAAGCGCAGCCGGCCTTTCGCCAGCGGCGCATTGTCCATTCCGTTCGGCATGGGCGCGATCGCGGCGCTGCTTGCGATCGGCATCGCCGCTGGCCTGTTCCTGCCGATCGAATTCCTTGGCGTGCTTGCCGGCTATCTGGTCGTCACCTCCGCCTATTCGCTGTCGTTCAAGCGCATGCTTCTGGTCGACGTGCTGACGCTTGCCGGCCTCTACACGATCCGCGTGCTGGCGGGCGCGGCCGCCACCGGCGTCGACGTTTCCTTCTGGCTGCTTGCCTTCTCGATCTTCTTCTTCCTGTCGCTGGCGCTGGTGAAGCGCTTCGTCGAACTGCGCACCACCGCCATTCCGCCGGGCGAGCGCATCGCCGGCCGCGGCTATCGCACCGAGGACCAGGAGATCGTCGCCCAGGCCGGCATGGCGTCGGCCTTCTCCTCGGCGCTGGTGCTCGCGCTCTATATGGACAGCCCGGCGGTGCGCGAGCTTTACCCGCATCCCTGGCTGATATGGCCGCTGGCGCCGATCGTGCTCTACCTGACGATGCGCGTCTGGATCCTGGCCCGGCGCGACGAGATGCATGACGACCCGGTCGTCTTCATCATCCGTGACTGGCGCAGCCAGATCGTCGTCGCGATCGGCGCGGTCTTCCTCGTCGCCGGAGGCTGGTGATGGGGCAGGAGCGCTTCGGCAGCTTCGGACTGGCGACCCCATCGGCGCGCAAGGCGATGCCAGTGGATGAGGCCATCGCCTTGCTGAAGCGCGGCGAGGCGAAAGCCGGATCGCTGCTCGCCTACGGCAATGGCCGCTCCTATGGCGACAGTTGCCAGAACGATGCCGGCATGGTGGTCGACATGCGGCCGCTCAACCGCATCCATTCCTTCAACGCCGAGACCGGCGTGCTCGAAGCCGATGCCGGCACGCTGCTTTGCGACATCATCGCCTATGCCGCTCCCTACGGCTTCTTTCCGGCCGTTGTTCCGGGCACGCAGTTCGTGACGCTGGGCGGCGCGATCGCCAACGACGTCCATGGCAAGAACCACCATCGGCGCGGCACCTTTGGCTGTCATGTCGAGGCCCTCACGCTGCTGCGGTCCGACGGCCGGACCTATCGCTGCTCGCAGACCGACAATGTCCGCCTGTTCGGGGCGACGATCGGCGGCATGGGCCTGACCGGGCTGATCCTGTCGGCATCGATCAAGCTTCTGCGCGTGCCGTCGCTCGACATCACGGAGAAGGCGACGCGGTTTCGCGATCTCGGCGAATTCTTCGATCTTGCCGAGGCGGCGGACCAGGCTAACGAATATGCCGTCGCCTGGATCGACCAGCTTGCCGGCGGCCATGGGCGCGGGCGCGGCCTTTTGTTCACCGGCAACCATGCCGAACACGGCT
>NZ_RZRX01000146.1:0-15936 GCF_003997405.1 Mesorhizobium sp. M2A.F.Ca.ET.042.01.1.1 | reverse complement strand
GTAGAAGGCGATCGCGCGGTCGTTGCCTTCGATAACCTCCAGCGCGATCGACGGGATGCCGGCATGCGCGGCAAGCACGGCATGCAGAAGGTCGACCGCGAGCCCGCTGCCGAATGCCTGCGGCTCGATATGCAGCCGCTCCAGCGTGACGTCGCCTTTGGCGTCCATCGCCGCCATCGTATAGCCGGCGATCGATCCGTCGGCGCGTTCGGCGACGAAGGACATCTTGTCCTCGTCCTTGAGTTCTTGCGCAAGCTGGTCCGGCGCGTGCCTTTCGTCGGAAAGCCTGGCCACGGTCTCGTCGCCCATGATCGGCGCGTAGGTCCGCCGCCAGGATTGGCCGAGCAGCCGCGACACATCGGCAAGGTCTTTCCTCGTCATCGCCCGGATGCGGGTCATGGTCGTTGTCCTTGTTTCGATTTGAAGATAGGGCGAAGCGCGGCGCGGGGCCAATCCCCGGGCGCGCGGAAGGCGCGGATCCAGTCGGCGCCTTTCGGGCGTTCAAGCGGCTATCACGGGCGGCGCAAACGATCCGAGGCAACCAGGGTGTTGGCTCCGCGGCGGTGAGAGCCGGTCCCTTGCGTGCCGCCGCTAGCCCGCTGCCGAACCGATGGGAGCGGCAGCGGGCCATTGTGCGACGGGAGTGCTGTCCCGCCGAGCAGGAGACACTGCTCACCTTTGGTTTAAGCGGGCATCGCGAGGGACGCGACTTACGGATTCGTAAGCTCACTCACGATGACGTGCCCAAGGCGCGCCCGGCGGCGCAGCGCCCCTCTCACGCCGCGCGCGGCTCGGCCGGGTTTCCGCCCTCGCGGATACGTCGGCTGAAGACCATCAACTGCCGCGCGGTGTTGTTGCGCAGGCGGCGCAGGCGCCATTCCAGCCCCGTCTCGGTGGTGATGCGCTTGGCATAGATGCTGGCGCGTAGGGCCCTGGTGTCGGCCGCGACCTTGATCGGATCGTCATAGAAGGCGCAGATCTTGTCGGCCGCCATGCCGGGCGTTTCGAGCCAGGCGGGAATATGCGTGGAGCTGAGGCAATCGACATCGGTTAGCACACGGTTTATCCCGTCGCCTTGCGCAGGGCAGGTCGTGGCGAACGCATCGCCGATGAAGACCACGCCGTCGCGGCGATGGCCCTGTGTAGTCGTCAGGCTGACCTGCCGCACCTCGACCTCGCTGGCGACGGCGAAGTTGCCGCATCGCTGGGCAATCTCCGGCATCAGGTCCAGCAGCATCTTTTGCGGGTTCTCGCGGAACGCCCGCACCCACGGGTCGGCGACGGTCCGATAGACGAACATGTTCGCCCGCAGCCGCTCGCCGATCCGGAAGATGGTAAGAAAGGCAATGCGATCGGCGACCCGCCTTGCGTAGAAGGTGAGGGACTGCAGGCCGAATTCCTGCGGCGTCATCGTCAGATCGAACCCCATCGACAGCGAATGCGCTTTCGATTCCTCGATGCGCTCGACGCCGATGGCGCGCCGCACCGCCTCGCTGTAGCCGGTGGCCACCACCAGAAGCCGCGCATCGATGACGGAGCCGTCGGTGAGCACCAGGCGCTGCCGGTCCGGTCCGGTCGACACCTCGGCGACCTTGCCCACCGTCAGCGGCACTTCCGGAGGCAGCGCCGCGCGCATGCCATTGACCAGCGGCGCGTAGGAAAAGGCGTATTCGAAGGTCTGCTTGCGCTCGAACAACTGGCCAAAGCGAAAGACATGGAGATCGGTCATCGGCGTGGAGAGCGATCTGAACACCTGGCCAAGGCCAAGCTTGTCGAACAGCCCCATCTGTTCGTCTCGGGTTTTCTCGGCCCGGAATTCGTCATGGTGGACACGATGCGGATCAATCAGCGCCACCTTGCGGCCAGCTTTGGCGAGCGTTATCGCCAGAACGGTTCCGGCCAGCCCGGCGCCGACGATCGCCACTTCCGCCTCGGTCCGGCCGGGCGGGGCTGCGGGCGTTTCGCGGTTCACGGTGGTGCTCATTGCTTGTCTCCAAGGCCCGTTGGCATGTTCTCTCGCCGCTGCTTCCAGCGCGGCGCCATTGCCGAACCATCTATGAATTCCAGCCCGCCCGCTTCGTTGAGCGTATGCAGCTTGCGGCCGGCCCAGCCGGCGCCGGGATTGAGGATCGTCTCGACGACCTGTTCGAAGCCGGTGTCGTCGAGCCGCGTGACCCGCGCGATGCCGAGCGCGGCGCCATAGCTCCTGCGGCAATCCTGCACCGGACGCAGAAGCTGCCCGCCGCGGCTCACCATGCGTCCCGCGGGGCGCGCCGACGCGATGTCGATCAGCAGCGGGTTCTTCGGATGCGGCGTCCACGGCCCGCGGAAATCCGGCGCCGACCACAGATGCAGCTGGTCCGAGAAGGCGCCGCCGCCGTCGCGCACGGTGGCGAACATCCACCAGCGACCGCCATGCTCGGTGAGCGTTGCGTCGCTGGCGACGATGTCCGACAACAGCGTCGCTTCCTTGACCCAGCCGCCGGGGAAGGCGGTGGCGCGGTAGAGATCGACGGTCCGGTTGGCACCGCTTTCCGGCACCATCCACATCTCGCCGTCGCGCTCGAACACGAAGGGATAGGAGAGGTGGTAGGGCAGTTCCAGTACCGGCTTCGGGACGCCCGCCGGTCCGTTCGGTCCGAAAGCCACCGCCGACAGGATCGCCTTGCCGGTGCGGTGGATATAGTCCTCGACGAACAGCGTCACCTGGCCGCGGTAAAGCACCGGGAACGGATCGGCGTAGAAGCGGCTGCCGTCGTCGGCCAGGTCCCGCCAGCCCGATTGCGGATGGGCGCGCAGTTCGTAGAGGTCCCGGCCTCCGGTCTCGCGCCAGCCGACCCGCCAGTGCGGAGCGTTGTAGCACAGATGATAGATCTGCTGGACGATGCGCCGCGCCGTGGCCTTGGCGGCCCGCACGCCGAGCTTCGTGGCCGATGGCATAAGCGGGGACGACGCCCCGGATGGCGGTTCGGGCAGCACAGGCAGGTGCGAGCGTGCGGCGCCATTGACCGCCGCCACGATCAGGCTGGCCGTGCGCGCCAGCATGTCCTGGAAGGACGCTAGCGCAATGCCGTGATATTCGGTGCCGAGCCGCCCTTCGGCGATGGTCGCGCCGTTCTGCTCCAGCCGGGCGAGCGGCGTGCGGCCGGCAAGGATGAGCGCCAGCAGCGCTTCCTCGCCGCAGACGCCGTCATAGGCGAGTCGCCATACCTGTCCGCCTTGCGGCTTGACATCGCCGACGAGGTCGATCGTGAGATCGGCCGGCGTGGATGCCCTCGCATGGCCGGCGAGCGTCGAAATCGGCACACGCCTGGCCGTCCCATTGGCGGGCAGGCGGGGGATAAGCGTCTCAAGCTGGAACAGCGCCTCGGCCGCCTGCGGCACACCGCCCGCCGCCGGACGCGCGTCGACGCAAAGCTCGATCCCGGGCAGCTGCGACAGCCTTTCGGCCAGCGCGACATGGAAAGCGCGCACGCGGTCGCCGTTGAGGCGCAGGCTCAGGCGCATGGCCGGTCCCCGGGCGTCTCGCCTCCGGAGTCGGCAGGCAGGCCCGCCGGGTCTAGTTCCCGCCGCATACGCACGATGTCTCCAATTTCAGCTGCACCTAATTTCCACCGTGTCGGTGCAAACTTCGTGCCAGGGCAGGCCCAATTTATGAACATAATTAACAGTGTTTTAATCGTTGCCGGGAATAGCTAAGCCAACGCCGCATTTCTCGTCTTGCCGGCCGATGGAGCGTTGTCGGAGCGACCTTTGCAACCACCCCTGCTCATGGTCCCCCAGCAGAACGCTCCGGAGGCGGTCGCGCCGGCGCCAGCTTATTATGCGCCCGCACCGGCGCCAGCGTCCGCCACGGTCGAGCTTGGCGATCTCGGCCGCATCCTGCTGCGGCGCCGCTTCCTGATCCTCGCCGTCACCGCGCTGCTCACCGCATTGACGCTCGTCTACACCATGCTGACGCCGGCGCTCTACTCCTCGACGGCGCAGATCATCGTCGATCCCGAGGACCTCCAGGTCGTCACCAACGACGTCAATCCGAGCCGCATCTCGCCCGACGGCGGCATCACCCAGGTCGAGAGCCAGGTCAGCGTCGCGCAGTCGAACGGCGTCCTGCTGCGCGCGATCAAGGCGGAGAACCTCACCGAGGATCCGGAGTTCAACGGGCAGGGCGTTCTCGGTCGCTGGATGGGCATGCTCTTCGGCGACAGCGACACCGACAGGACGGCGACCACGCTGGATTCGCTGCGCCGCGTGCTCGCCGTGAAGCGCGACGACAAGGTTCTGGTGCTCAACATCATCATCACCGCCAAGAGCGCGCAGAAGGCGTCGGACATCGCCAACGCCATCGCCACCGCCTACCTTGCCGACCAGGCCGACGCGCGCAAGGAAAAGGCGGCCAAGGCCTCCGAGGCGATCACTGCGCGGCTCGACGAACAGCGCAAGCGCGTCGAGCAGGCCGAGAACGCGGTCGAGGCCTATCGCTTGCAGCACAACATGGTGATGGCCCAGGGCAATCTGGTGAGCGACCAGGAACTGACCGGGCTCAATGCCGAGCTGACCGCCGCGCAGGCGCGAACCCAGCAACTGAAGGCGCAGGTCGATCAGTTGCGCAGGCAGGGCAGCGCGCCGGACGCGACCTCGGAAGCCACGCGCTCCTCGACGATTTCGAGCCTCAGGGCACAGGAAGCGGCGCTGGTCGACCAGATCGCGCAACTCGGCACCGGGCTCGGGCCGCGCCACCCCTCGATGATCGCCGCCCAGCAGCAGCTGCGCGACCTGCGCGTGCTGATCCAGCGCGAGCTTGGCCGCATCGTCACCGCTGCGGAGACCGACTATGAACGGTCCCTGGCCAACCAGCAGGCGCTGCAGGCCAAGGTGGCGGCGCTCAAGTCGAAATCGCTCGATACCGACCAGGCTTCGGTGCGCCTGCGCGAATTGCAGCGCGACCTCGACGCCGTGCGCACCGTCTATGCCAACTACCTGCAGCGCGCCCAAGAAACGCGCGAGCAGACCAATGTCGACAGCACCAATGCCCGCATCATCTCCGAAGCCATGCCGGCGCTGAAGAAGAGCTGGCCGCCGAAGGGCCTGCTTGTGTTCGGCGCCGTGTTCGGCGGGCTGGCGCTGGGCATCGGCATGGCGCTGATCGCCGAATATCTCTCGCCGACGGTGCTTTCCGCCAACCAGATGCAGACGGCCATCGAGGCGCCGGTGCTGGGCGTGCTGCCGGGCAGGGGACGCCGCCGCTCCGGCGGCGTGGCGCAGAAGACCGACGCCGTGGCGGGGCTCGCGCTGCAGCGCATCGCCGCCGCCACCAGGCGTCCGCCCGACTGGCCGCTGGTGCCCTCGATCCTGGTGGCGTCGCCGCCCGAGGACAAGGCGCAGCGCTCGAGGGTGGCATGGCAGCTCGCCAACGCGGCGGCGGCCAGGGGCCGCCGCGTGCTGTTCATCGACATCAATGCCGGCAAGGGCCAGAAGGACCCGCAGCCCGGCGTGCTCGACGTGCTGCGCGGCGAATATCCGCTCGACGCGGTCAGCCGCTATGCGCCGGGCAGTTCCGTCGCGCTGATCGGCCGGGGCCGGCCGGCAGCCGTGTTCCAGGAAGCTCAGGCGCTCTATTTCGCCCATCGCATGCTGGCCGAGGCCAACCACAGTTTCGAGCTCGTCGTCATCGACGGCGGCGCCCTGGCCGACGACCTCAACGTCCTGCCGCTGGTCGCCATGGCCGACGAGATCCTGCTCGTCGCCAGGCTGAACGCGACGCCGATGCGCGACGTCGCCTCGACCTCCGAAGCGGTCTCGGTCATGGGACGGCTGCCGACCGGCGCCATGCTGGTCGACGAGGCGGCCTGACATGGCCTCGATCCTGGCTGGTCCCGCCCGGCCTGTCCCCGGCTACGGCATGGCGGGCCCGCGCACTGTTCCGGTCGACACGCTGACCCGTCTTGGCATCACCGTTGCGGTGCTGCTTCTGTTTTCCATCTCGGGCGGCATGCTGTGGCTGGCCGGCTACAATTACGACGGCCTGCAGGGCAGCCCGCTGAGCAAGATTCACCCGTCTACCTATCTCTTCGTGCTCGTCTTCGTCTGGCGCGCCTGCACCTTCGGCAATCCGGTCGGCTATGTGGTCCATGTCACCAACAAGCGGCCGGCAACGATGCTGATGGCGGTGATCTCGACGGTACTTCTCTTCGTCGTCATCCTCAGGCAGCGCCCCGGCATGGCGGGCATGATCGACACGTTCGTCGCCCCGGCGCTGGTCGTGCTGCTGCTCAGCGAGGACGACGAGAAGACCTTTGCCCAGATGCGGATCGTCATCCATGCCGTGATGACGGTGAACGCGCTGATGGCGCTGTTCGAGTTCGGCACCAAGCATCTGGTGTTCCCCTATAGGTTCGACGGCGCCGTGTTCGTCAATGATCTGCGCTCCACCGCGCTGCAGGGGCATCCGCTCTCCAATGCCACGGTCACCTCGATCTATGTGCTGGCGCTGCTGTCGGGTTCGCGCTCGCTGTCGACGCCGCTCAGGCTGGCGCTTGTCGGCTTGCAGTTCTGCGCGCTGGTCGCCTTCGGCGGCCGCTCGGGCATGGTGCTGACGATCCTGCTCGGCGGCGTCTATCTGCTGATCCAGGGCCTGGCACAGCTCAGGACCGGGCGCGTCAACCTTCTAGGCGCCGCGCTGGTGATCATGCTCGCCGCGCTGCTGCCGCTGGCGATCGCGCTTGCCGGCTATTACGGCTTCTTCGACGCTCTGCTCCAACGTTTCGTCTCCGACAGCGGCAGCGCCAACGCCCGCGTCGAGATGTTCGACCTCTTCCGGCATCTGGAGCTGCGCGACCTGATCGTCGGCCCCGATGTCGACCTGCTCGACAGCATGCGCCGCATCAGCGGCCTGGAGCAGGGCATCGAGAACCCGATCCTGCGCCTGACGCTCTACCAGGGCGCCTTCTTCACGCTCCTGATCTTCTTCGGCTTCGCGCTGTTCATGCACGAGGTCGCGCGCCGCTGCCACCCGGGCATCTGGCTGCCGATGCTGGGCTGGCTCATCTTGCTCAACACCTCCGAAAGCATCGCCTCCAAGACGACGCTGATGACCAAATTCGTGGTGATCGCGCTGGCGCTGTACAGGCCGGCGCGGGGGATCGCGGGACCGGCGCCCGGCGATGGGAGGAGGCGACACCTTATGCGGTCGTCATTCTAGGGTCTGCGCGCGTCGCTTCGCTCCTTGCTCCGCCCTAGAATGACGACCGCGAGAGGTTTGCACCCACAGCCACCCCGCTCGCCTCATGCCTCCGCGTCCCAAGCAACACCAGCGGCACCGCGACCAGGTTGATCGCGATCACCGACAGCCAGATCGCGCCGGGCCATTCTTTCTGCATGGCGAAGTACAGGGTCGAGAAGGACAGCGGCGCGATGATGGTGGCGAGGCTCACGGCCGAGGCCAGCACGCCCTGCAACTGGCCCTGGCGCTCCGCGTCGACCTGCCTCGTCGCCAGCGCCTGAAAGGCCGGCGTGCCGATGCCGGAGAGCGCGAAGACCGGCATGATGGCGAACACCATCCAGCCCTGATCGGCGAAGGCCATGACGGCGAGCGCCATGCATGCGCAGGCGATGCCGGCGACGAAGGCCTTGCGCTCGCCGAGCAGCCGGGCGGTCGGGCCGGGCAGGAAGGCCTGCGCCAGCGTCTGGCAAAGCCCGAACGCGCCGAGCGAAAGCCCGATCCAGAGGCCGTTCCACCCGAATGTGTCGAAACCCCAGAGCGCCCAGCAGGTGCCGTAGGCCTCACCGGCGCCGGAGAGGATGAAATAGACGAGGACGATGGGAAGCAGTCCCTTCATCGAGAACACCCAGCCGAGCGGCTTCAGCGGATTAAGCGCGGCGAGGTCTATCTTCCTGCGGGCCGGCGGGCGCGACTCCGGCAGGACGAAGACGGCCAGGATGAGGTTCGCGGCGTTGAGCAGGGCGGCGGCGATGAATGGCAGGCGGATCCAGTGGTCGCCGAGCACGCCGCCCAGCACCGGGCCGATGATGAAGCCGATGCCGAACATGGCGCTGAACAGGCCGAAGCGGCCGGCGCGCTTATCCTCGGGCGTGATGTCGGTGATGTAGGCCGTCGCCACGGCAATGTTGGCGCTGGTGAGCCCTGCGACGGCGCGGCCGATGAACAGCATCCAGAGCTGCGGCGCGAAGGCCATGACGAGGTAGTTGATCGCCGCGCCCGCCAGCGAAATCAGCAGGACCGGCCGCCGGCCCAGAGTGTCGCTCAAGGCGCCGAGCACTGGCGCGAAGACGAACTGCATGGCCGCGTAGAGCGCGGTCATGACGCCGATATAGGCGACGATGTCGAGACTGTGCGTCACCGCCTCGAGGAGACGCGGCAGGATGGGAAAGACGAGGCCGATGCCGACGGCGTCGAAGCAGATGGCGGCAAAGATGACAACGAGGGGTTTGTTCATGGGTTAGCTCCGTGAGCAAAGGCTTGTTAGCCGGGGCGGATCGCGTCGCGCCGGGGTATCAAACGTGTGTGTACTGAGTTTTAATATGTACTGAGTACACATATCGCGTGTTGGCGAAGCGGAGTCAATACGAATATGTACTGAGTACATAAATCATGCTACGAGAAGCCATGCCCGAACCATCAGACCGCCGCGCCCGCAAGCGCCTCGCCACCCGCAAGGTCATCTCCGACACCGCCACGCGCCTGTTCATGGAGCGCGGCTTCGATCATGTGACGGTGGACGAGATCGCCGAGGCCGCCGATGTCGGGCGCATGACGGTGTTCAACCACTTCCCGCGCAAGGAAGACATGTTCTTCGACCGCGACGAGGAGGGGCGCGAGATGCTGCGCGACGCGGTGCGGCAGCGCCCGGCCGGCGTCGCCCCGCTGGAGGCGCTGTGCCGGCTCGCGCACCGGCTGGTGGCGGAGAAAAGTCCCGTCGTCGAGTTTTCAGCCAGAAGCGAGCGCCTGGTGCCGACAGTCGCCGGCAGCGAGACCCTGAAGGGGCGGGCGCGGGCGATTCGCGACGAACTGGCCGACCTGGTCGCCGCGGCGCTGGCCGAAGCGGTCGGGCGCGATGGCGCCGATCCCGACGCCCGTCTCGCGGCAAGCCTGCTGCTGGCGACCTGGACGGTCGCCTTCCTCGAAGCGCATCGCACTTTTCGCGAGACGCGCAGCCGAGAGAAGGCGAATGAAGCTTTCCTGGCGCTCGTCGACAAGGGGGCGACGGGCCTGAGAGCCGCAATGGCCGGCACGCCTTATTTGTGAGCCGCTGGCTCGATTTCGCAAAAATGTATCGGCTCCCGCCCGCCGGCTCCCGCATCAAACCAAAGCTTTGGCGTGGTTTGCTGATTCAACAAATCAAGTTGGCGGCATCGTCAAGCCGAGCGCCTCGACCATGGCGGGATCGAGCGCGCGGGTTATGTCGTCCATCATGCCCATGCCGTCGAACAGGTCCCAGAACGCCCAGGGAAAGCCGGCGGCTTCGGCGCTCTGTCGGACGTCGGCGATGTAGCGGGCGCGGTCGGGATTGGGCGCGGCGGTGTAGCGGGCGTCGGTGCGCAACGCGCCGAACTCGCCCATGATGATGCGCCCGGGCGCGATGCCATGGCCGTCCGCCCAGTCGCTCACCTGCGCGAGATAGCCGTCGATGAAGCGGCGGTCGGGCTGGGCGTCGAAATAGACTTTCAGCACCTTCTCGGTCTCGGCATAGGCGGCCTTCTTGGCTTCGTCGGACCTCTCCGTATCCTCAGCCATCCTGGCCCGGACCGAGGCCAGCGTCTGCTCCAATGAGCCGGCCGAGGCCGGCCACGGCACGTTGTTCAGCGCGCGATAGACCGGCTCGCCCATCCATGGCGCGCCCTGATGGCTGAACAGGTAGGGTTCGTAGAAGTGGAAGGTGAACAGGATTGGCTCGAATTCCGCCAGCGGCGCCGGATCGAGCGCGGTGAGGCCCCGCACCATCGAGCCGCAGCCGCCGGTGGTGAGCAGCGGCAGGTCTTTCGCCGAGCTTCGCGCGGTGGTCAGCAGCGCCGCCTGCACCTTGGGCCACACCTCGGAGGTGCAATCCTGCGGCGGCTCGTTGACCGGCTCCAGCGCGACCCTGCTGGGCGCCATGTCCTTGAGCATACCCGCCACGTCGGCGACGAAGGCCCGGTAGCGGGCGAATTCCGGCGCGCCGGTGCTGGAAACCATGCGCTCGGGGTTCCAGTAATGGGTGGCGCCATTGGCCTGCACGTTGACGATGACGCCGAGATCGGCGGCTAGGGCGGCTTCGACCGCAGCGCCGAGCATCGCCATGAGGTCGCCGCGCCGGCCCGCATCGGCGGCCAGGAACGGGCCCGGATCGACAGGCAGGCGGATGAAGTCAAGCCCGCTGGCGCGCAGCCGGGCAAGGTCGGCCGGCGTCGGCACGGGGCGCTGCGACTGAAAGGGCGGCCAGTCATAGTCGGTGCGTGGAGCGGGAAATTCGCGCGTCAGCGCAAACCACGGCCAGGCGTTGACGCCGCGCCTGAAAGGCCATTCGCCGGCGGCGCGCGCTTTAGATACAAGCGGCGGGACCGCCAGCGGCGCCGTCGCCGCGACCAGCGCCGCGCCGAGCAGACGGCGGCGAGACCAGCCGGTCATGCGTGCCCAGTCATGCGTGCCCCAGTCATGCGTGCCCCAGTCATGCGTGCTTGGCCCGGTCGGCTTGCGCCGGCGCGGCGGTGGCGCCGCCGAGCTGCCGCAGCGCTTCCTTCTCATAGGCGCTGAGCACGTCTTCCCAGCGGAAGTCCTCGCGGGCGCGCGCCCGCGCCGCCTTGCTGCAGCGCGCCACCAGCGCGTCGTCGGCCAGCGCCGCGTCGATCCGTGCGCTCAGGCTGTCGGTGTCGTTGAAATAGATCGCCGCCTCGCCGGCGACCCAGCGGTTGTAGCGGTTGTCATGGGCGATCACCATGTTGCCGGCGGCCAGCGCTTCGACCAGCGAGGGATTGGTGCCGCCCACAGTGTGGCCGTGCATATAGGCGCGCGCATGGTAGCGCAGCGCCTTCACGGTCGCCTGGTCGTAGATCGCGCCCGGCATGATCACCGTGGTGCCTGCCGCCTCGCGCACGGCGCGATGGTAGGGGATCTCGTCGTTGAGCGTGCCCAGCACCACCAGCTTCATGTCGCCGCGATCGCGGCGGCGGAAAGCTTCGATGATCGGCAGGATATTGTTGTCGGGTTCGATGCGCGCGATCGAGACCAGATATTTGCCGGGCTCGAGCCTGAGCGCGCGAACGGGTTCCTCCGGCGCCGAGGTCACCGGGTCGGCCCCGTAGGCGATGGTGGCGATGGCGCTGCGCGGCCGCCTTGTCGCCAGATGGTCGGCGATCGCAGGGTGGTCTGCGATAAGCCGTTGCGAGAGCCAGGCGCCGATCCATTCGTTGAGCCAGAACCAGGCGCGCGCCGCCGGCCCCCATTTCGGCCGCCGCCACTCGATGCCGTCCATATTGGTGATGATCTTGCGCCGCATGAGCCTGAGCCAGGTCAGGAACACCGCGCCGTTATAGCCGAGCACCAGGCACACGCCGGGGCGCCTGGCGGCGTCGAGCACGCATTGCCAGTCGAATTCCAGCGTCGCGCGCGGACCCCTGGAGGCGACCTCGATGGTGATGAGCTCGATGCCGCGCCAGATGTCGCTCGTCACCCTTTGGTCGACGCGCTCGACTTCCTTCTGGCAATAGACGCCGACCTTCCAGCCGCGTCCGGCCAGGAAAAGCGCCAGCCGCTCGGCAAAAGTCTCGAAGCCGCCGTGGGAAGCCGGAATGCCGCGCGTGCCCAGGATCAGGATCGAAGGCTTTTCGATCGGGTTGGAAGGTCGTTCCGGTTTCAAAATAAAAGGATTCCCCCCGGGGTCCGGTCATGGTTGTTGCTATGTCAATGACCGCCCAGCAACTTCCGTGCCAGGGGTACCCCCAAGGGTGGATACTCGCATGAAGGTGTAAAATTTCTCTTCAGAACGCGGGGCTTGCTTCATTATCGGTCAACCTTCGCGACGTATCTGTGTCGATACGGGGCACGGTCGGGTACCAGGGCCGCAGCAGGGCAATCAGGAAGCCGGCACGATCCTTGCTCCCGGGCCTGCAGTGGCCACCGCTGGGTGGAGCGGCGTGCGGATTTGGCATGAAGTTTCTTCCGCGCTTGAAGGGCCCGGTGCCGAGCGGACTCGAGGTGCAGGTGGAAAGAGAGTGATGCGCATTGCCTGCGTTCATCAAGGCTACGAGCTCTATGGTTCTGACCGCAGCTTCGCCGAGAGCGTGGCTGCGTTGCGCGCCGCGTTTCCGGCCGCCGAGATCGAGGTCGTGCTGCCGCGCGAGGGGCCGATCGTCGAGATCCTCAAGCCGCATGCCAGCCGCATCGTGTTTGAGTCGCTCTGGGTGCTCAGGCGCCAGGCGATGCTCAGGCTCGCCACCGTCGAGATGGCGCGGCTGCCCGCTGCGCTCTGGCGCGCCTGGCGCCGCATGCGGGGCAGCGACCTGACCTACATCAACACCTCGATCATCGCCGACTATGCGCTGGCCGCGCGGCTTCTGCCGCGCAAGGCGCTGCTGCACATCCACGAGATCCCCGAGGGCATATTGCGCAAGGTGCTTGTCGCGCTGATGCGCTGGAGCCGTGCGGACCTGATCTTCAACTCGCGCGCCACGCGCGCAACGTTCGGCGATCCGCCGGCCGTCGATGCCAGGGGGCGGCGCACGCATGTCGTCTATAACGGCGTCGCCGGGCCGCTGGCTGCCCTGCCGGTGACCTATGACGGCAGCCGCCCGCTCAGGGTCCTGCTGCTTGGCCGCGTCAACCGCATCAAGGGGCAGGAGGTGCTGCTCGAAGCGGTCGCCTCGCTTCCCGCGGCGCTGCGCAATCGCGTCGAGGTCCGTCTCGTCGGCGGCGCCTTCGAAAGCGTCGAGCGCGAGCAGGCGCTCGCCGAGCTGGTCGATCGCATGGGGCTGACCGGACATGTCGAGGTGCTGCCCTTCGTCTCCGACCCCACCGACCACTACCGCTGGGCCGACATCGTTGCGGTGCCGTCGCGCCGCCCGGAATCGCTCGGTCGCGTCGCCATCGAGGCGATGGGCTGGGGCAGGCCGCCGCTGGTGTCGGCGATCGGCGGACTGGTGGAAGTGGTGGCCGACGGCGAGACCGGCTGGCATGTGCCGCCGGGGGATGCCAAGGCCCTTGCCGGCAAGCTCAATGAGATCATCCAGCGGCCGGAGCTCTGGCGCGGCTTCGCCGCCGCCGGCCGGGCGCGCTACGAGACGCTCTTCAGCGAGCATATCGCCGCCGCCGCGATCGTGGCGATCGTGGCCGACAAGCTGAAAGCGGCGACGCCGCGGCGAGGGCGGGCGGGCGTCGCCCGCGAGGCGGAGACGAGCCCGTGAAGTTCACCTTCCCGGCCCATCTGGTGCGGCGCCTCATGCTGATGATCGGCGGCGAGGCGATGCAGAGCGGCTTCCATTTCGCTCTCAACATCGCGCTGCTGCATCTTCTGTCGGCCGAAGGTTACGGCCTCTTCGCGCTGGCCATGGTGATGGGCGGCGTCGGTCTGTCCTATATCCGCTCGCTCACCGCCGTTCCGGCCGCCATATGGATGGGCAAGAGCACCAACAGGATAGGCGTCGACGCCTATGACATGACCTTCGGATCGGCGGCGCTTGTGGTGGCGCTGCTGATGGGGCTGGGCACGGGGCTGCTGATGCGCCTCCTCGGCGACCCGAGCGGCATCGGCGCCGCCTGCTTCGTCTGCGCCTGGTCGCTGCGCAGCCATATGCGCACGGCATTCTTCGCGCGCCGCATGCAACTTGTCGTCTCCATCAGCGACGCCGCATTCACGATCGCGGGCATCGTGCTGGCGGCAGCGGCGATCTGGTTCTTTGCGAACGCGCTTCAGACCACCTTCTATGCACTTGCCGCGGCCAACATCGTCGGCATCGCCGTGCTGGTGAAGCTGGCGCGCCGCAGGCTGCGCGTCTCGTTTCGCGCGCCGACCTGGCGGCGCTATGCAAAGCTCTGGCCGCAGCTCTGCTGGTCGGGGTTCAGCGCCACCACCACCAACATCCAGGGGCAATCCCTGGCGCTGCTGGTCGCGGGCATCGCCGGGCCTGCCGCCTACGCCCCACTGGCTGCGGTGCTGGTGCTGTTCGCGCCGCTGCGCATCTCCAGCCTTGCCTTCTCGAACATGCTGCAGCCGGAACTTGCAAAGCTGGTGCGCAACAAGGAGTTCGACCGCGTCTGGACGCAGGCCAAGATCTGGGCGCTCGTCATGGGTTGCGGCAGCCTGGCCTATGGCTGCGGCGTCCTGTTCATCCTGCCGATGATCAAATCGCAGGCTCTGCAGCATGCCTCGGTCGGCCTGATCGGGATTTTCGCCATCGCCAATTTCGTGCCGATCATGGCCTATGTGATGCCGCGCGTGGTCCTCGAGATTCTGGGCGATTTCCGCATCGTCGCCTTCATCACCATGGCCGGCGCGATCGTCGGGCTGGCGACGATCGGCATCCTGCTGGCCGTCGCGCCGTCGACATGGGCGCTGGCCGGCGCCGCGGTGTCGGAGACCTTCGTGCTGGTGGCCTCATGGTATTTCACGGCCAACCGCATGTGGAACCTCAAGCACCCCAACGAGCAGCGCCCCACGATGGTCGGCGCCTGGCGCCGCGCGGCGACGCTCGCCGTGCAGAGACGATAGGAGAATGATGTGGCAAGCCAGGCAATGCCGATGGCCGCGATGACGACCGACCCGGCCGACGGCGAGGCCGCGCCCCACGCCGGCGCCGCTGGCATCGCTTACGTGGCGGAGTTGCACACCAGCCTGGAAACGGCCAAGCCGCTCTGGCTGCGTCTCGAGACGACCGGCGTGTGCACCGGCCACCAGCATTTCGCCTGGGCCGAGGGGATCGTCGAGCGGCTCATGCCCCCGAAAGCCGAACTGGCCATCGTCGAATTGCGGGACGCCGCGACGGGCGAACCTGTGATGCTTGTGCCGCTGATGCGGCGCCGCGCGTTCGGCCATTGGGTGATCGAGTGGCTGAGCTGCGGGGTCTGCGACTACGCGGCACCCTTGCTCGCCGACGCCACGCCCTGGACCAGGCAGTCCGCCGAGGCCGCCTGGGCGGCGGTGCTTTCCGTGCTGCCGCCGGCGGACCGCATTCACATCACCGGTATCCCGAAGGAGATCGGCGGCGTCGCCAATCCCCTGGCGCTGCTTTCGCCGGCGCGCGATTCCATCCATTCCCGCTACGGCATCGCCATGGATGGCGACGCCGAGACCGTCGTCAAGCGCATCTGCCGCCCATCCTTCGTCAAGGCCCTCAACAAGGACCTGCGCCGTCTGGATCGGAATGGTGGCCTGGCGTTGGTGGAAGCCGACACGCCGGCGTTGGTGGACTCGATTTTCGGCAAGCTGGTCGAAATGCGGCTCAGCCGTTTTCGCGAGCTCGGCCGGTTCGATCTCCTGGCGCGGCCGCCGGTCGCCGATTTCTACCGAAGCGCGGCGCAGCGCGGTCTGAAGGACGGTTCAGTACGCGTCTTCGGCCTGCGCGCCGGCGACGTCATGGTCGCGGTCCAGTACCTTTCGGTCCATCTCGGCACACTGCATGCGCTGCTGGTCGCGATCGACCAGGCCGCGGTGCCCAACGTTTCGCCCGGGCTGTGCATCATGGGCGAGCTGATCCGCTGGGGCCGCGGGCAGGGCTTCGACTATTTCGACTTGTCGGTCGGCAACCAGAGCTACAAGGAGCATATGGGCGCGGTGAGGTCGGTTCTGTCGGAGCTTTGCTACGGCATCACGCTGAAGGGCCTGGCCGCGAGCGGCGCCATCAAATATCGCGGCCGGGGCGTCGCCTTCGTGCGCGACAACCCGCGCCTGTTCAAGCTCGCGCAGGACTTCATGCAGCGTTGGCGGCGGCTGCGGGCGGGGCGGTGAG